>NZ_LGSU01001153.1 GCF_002260545.1 Hydrocoleum sp. CS-953
GAAATAAACAAATTATTGACTAACTTACTACCTTTGACTTTACCACCCTTTTAATTTCTGCTAACACTAACATTGTGACTTCTTCAGGAGTATCTTTACTATTAATATTAACATGAACATCTGCATTCGCATAAAGTGGTCTTCTTTCTTCTAAAAGCTCCTGTAGTTTACCCAAGGGATTACTATCCTGAAGTAGAGGTCTAGTCTGATCGCCTTGCAAGCGACTATATAAAACTTCTACTGGCGTATCTAACCAAACTACTATCCCATGTTGTAAATAACTCCAGTTAAAAGGTTTGATGACTATACCACCACCTGTCGCAATAGTCAATTTTTTGTAACTAGATACTTCTGACAATATATTTGTTTCTAACTCCCGAAATGCTGCCTCACCCTCAGTAGCAAAAATTTCGCTAATTGACTTGCCAGCAGCTTGAGAAATCAAACTATCTGTATCTAGAAAACGATATCCCAACTCTTGGGCTAACAAATGTCCCACAGTTGTTTTACCAGCGCCCATCATCCCAACTAAATAAAGATTTACTCCTTCCAACAATTCCCTATTACTAATATCCATAATTATCCCAATAATTGAGTCTAAAACCCCGCCTTTTAATCAGCTAATTAGTTATCAGTTATCCGTTATCCGTTAAATATTTTTCTAGTTTTATCAAAATAACAAAAGTAAGAATTTAACTTCTGAATTCTGAATTCTGAGTTCGTTAAGACTCACTGCCTGATTTATTAGCTTGATCGGGAACTTCTTCTTGAGTCTCTTGATTTTCAGTAGGTTTAGATGGGTTTGCAGGTGGGGGAGGAGTAATCACCCGATAATCTGCATCATACACAGATTCGGTTTGACCAACCCCAGAACTACTAGGGTCGCGATAACCATAAGAATAAACCGAACCAGACCAAGACTCTGTTTTTGGTTCTTGTTCTACTTCATAACTTTTATCTGTAGAACTTTGACTAACCGAATCTTGTGACTGTTCAGTATCCTGTTCTCTTTTACTAGCGTCCCAAGAATGACTAACTTTAGGAGGTCCTTGTTCCCAGTCGTCAAGGTTTTCATCTTCCTCCCTTGCTTCCGAATCTTTATTTAGGTTAAAAGAGCTTTGAGAATCTGACATTCCTTGAGAATGTGAAGCTCTATCCCTACCTTGACGAGTTTGAGTTTGATTTTGATGCTGAGATTCTCTAGAGCGAGGTCTAGCAGGTTGTAAACTTTTTTTTAACAGGTAATTTGAAAGTACAAAAGTACCATAAATCAATAAGTAAGTAATTACACCTGCAATAAGAGCGGCTAAAATCCATACAGATAGAGGTAGAGGTATAGATTTTAACCCCAGAAAAGTTAAGGACAAACTAGGAGACCCATTTTGCCAAGCAAATAAGGCCAACCCACCAATGACTACAATTAAAACAATTAACAATAGTAAATTCCGATTTCTATTCATGGCCTATCCACCGTTTAATAGGAACACAATCTAAACCAAATTGGTCTAAAGCACGAGCTACCACAAAGTCTACCAAATCTTCTATAGTTTGGGGATTATGATACCAAGCTGGGATTGCTGGGACAATTCTTGCTCCTGCTTCTGCTAGAGTAGTTAAGTTTCGTAAATGAATCAAGCTCAAAGGTGTTTCTCGTGGTACTAGGATTAGTTTACCACCTTCTTTTAATTGTACGTCTGCTGCCCGCTCTACTAAATCTGAGCTAAACCCAGCAGCCAATTTACTTACTGTTCCCATACTACAAGGGATAATTATCATACCCTGAGTTCGATAGGAACCACTGGCAATGTTTGCTCCTATATCTTGCCAAGGATGACAATATAGTTTACCATTAGTTTCATCTCCAGCTTGCTCTCGCCAGAATTTTTCTTGTTTGGTGGGTTCGGCAGGCATTTTAATATTTTGCTCTGCTTGCCAGACTGAATAAGTAGCTTTTGATGCTACTAAGTCAATAGTATAATTAGCTGCCAGTAAAAATTTAATGCTTCTGACAGCGTAAATTAGTCCTGATGCTCCTGTAACTCCAATAACTATTGGTAGTTTAGGAGTAGACACAAAATTACTCATGTTTGAATAAATCTTTTCTTTTAGGGAGTAGGGAGTAGGAAGTAGGGAGTAATTAGGATAAATTTGAATTATATCATGTCCGCTTAATTAGCGATCAAAAAACTTTTTCTCCTTCTCCTCCTGATATATTCTTTATTTCTTGTATTCTTCCTACTGACTCCTGACTCCTGACTCCTCCCTAATTATTTATTAGCAGTTTTCATGCTTGATAGACCACAGTCGTAATTACCGGGGGCATGATGGAATATTTGTATTCAGTCGCAAGTTGAGGAGCGAGAACTTTGAAACTAGCCTTTGACTCCTGTACGGGCGTTTTGCTATCGCACAACTCCGTTTTTTCCTGACGGAATGCTCCGCAAACATGTCGCGTTTGCGTTAGCATTCCGTAGGAAAGCGAAACGTGGAGCGACATATAAAACGTTTCCGGAGCATTCCGATAGGAAAGTTGTGCGTAGCTAATGGCCAGCAAGCCCCTACGACTCCTGACTCCTGACTCCTACAGCAGTTTTGTGGTTTACTCAACTCAAAAGCGCTGTAATCTTTTTAGGGATAAGGGAGTAGGGAGCAGTTAGGAGAAATGGGAATTAAGCAAGTACACAAAATTTTTGCTTGTTCCACATCTCCACATCTCCACATCTCCCTTCTCCCCTACTCATTAATCAAAACCGATAGGGATTATTAGAAGGGGGCGAGAACTCTTCATCGTCAAAAGCAGTGCTGCCTCCACTAACTGCAACTAAGTCAATTTGTTGCCGATAATAATCAACGCTCTTAACCTGCACTTCTACCATATCTCCTAGTCGATATTGGTTACGATTTTTGCGTCCCACAAGTGTTTGTTGTCGGGAACGATATTCATACCAGTCATCTTTTAGAGAAGATACATGAACTAAACCCTCTACTCTGAAACTTTCTGTAGACTCAGAGGATATTTCAATTTCTACAAAGAAACCGTAAGACTGTACCCCAGTAATCAAACCTTGGAAAGTTTGACCAGTACGTTCCTTCATTAATCCAGTTTTAATTAATCCTTCTAAGTCTTCTTGGCCATCCTGTGCTACATTTTCTCGTTCAGTTAAATGCACCACTACTGACGTTAGTTGTGCTTCTAAATCTTGTTGTATTTCTGGAGCTAAAACATTCCAGGAGATTTTGCCATGACATGAAGAATGTCCTAACTCTACACCTTCTTTAGAACGACTGGAACGGCGATCACGACCTTCATTAAATACAGTATGTAATACTCGTGAAATCAATAAATCGGAATATCTGGAAATTGGTGATGTACAATGAACATAACCATGTTGTAAAGCTAATCCAAAATGAGGTTGAGCTGTGGTGCTGTAAATTGCTGGCTTCAAAGTATCTTCAAGCAAGTATGTCAGCACCCTTTCTGATTTTGATGTAGTAAATTCCTCAACAAATGCTTGATAGTCAGCAGGTTGTACATCTTCTTCATCTTCTAGATATAAGTCAGCTCCAAGATTACTAGCTAATTTAATAAATTCTTGTATATCTCCTGGTTCTGGCGAATTTTGGACTCGATAAATTGCAGGTACTCCTAGTGCTAGTAAGTGACTTGCTATTGCTTGGTTTGCCAAGACGATCAATTCTGCAACCATGGAACGTGCTGGAAACATCTCAGGAACTATCATTGATCCCAAGGGACTCTCATCGTTGTAGTAGCTTTTTTCATCTGGTAAATTTAGGTCAAAAGCACCTCTTCGTAATCTGGCACTTCGGACTGCTTTACTAACATCCTGGAGTTTATTGATGGCATTCTCCAGTTGCTCTAAGTTTAGATTAACTAATTCTTCTGTGTTGCCATTAATAATTTTTTTTGTCTGCTCATAGCTGAGATGAGCATCTACCTCGATCACACTAGGTTCAATCTCAAACTCAACTATTTGACCGTTTTTATTGACAGTTATCAAAATAGATATGGCTAGTCGATCTTTTTCTGGTAGTAGGGAAAAGTAATCACTTGATAATCCGTCTGGTAGTATAGGAACTACTTGATCTCGCAGATATATACTGATACTTCGTTTACGAGCTTGTTTATCGAGTTGGGAGTCTGCTTTAATAAAGTAGGCTACATCAGCAATATGAACTCCTACTCGCCAATAACCAGAGGTTGTGGTTTCTATACTTAGAGCATGATTAATGTCTTTCTTATTTAGTTCTCCAAAAGAAATTGTGAGTAGTTCGCGCAAGTCTAGTCTATTTTTTTGATCTTCTTTGGTGGAGTGGTTAACTAGAGATTCAGCTTCTTTGAGAACTACATCTGGAAAAGACCGGGGTAAATCATGTTTGCAACATACTATGTCTAGGTCATCTGCTGCTTCTGCATCTGAACCAAGAATCTGAACCACTTTTCCTATAGGACGTTTTTCTCCTAGGGGATAGCGCAATACTTCGACATGGACAAGGTGGTCTATAGCATCTGCTAAGTCTGGACCTTCTGGTACTAAGTCGAGTTCAAATAGTAGGCGATCGTCTAGGGGAACTGCTCTATAGTAGGGTTCTCCATTGTGCCCATTGATTTGTTTGATTCTTGCTAATAAGGAAGGGTTAGCACGTTCTAATATTAATTTGACTTCTCCTTCCGGACTCCGGCGACGACTTCCTTCTTTGATGATTTTGACGAAGACGCGATCGCCATTCCAAGCGTTACTCAGATGACTTTCCCGAATGTAAATATCTTCTGTTCCTTCTGAGTCTTGTATGGCGAAGCAAAATCCTTTACTGGAACAGCGCAGTTTTGCTTCTACAACTGCTTCTTCCAAAAGTCGCCGATAGCGACCTTTGTCTTTGGCGAGAACTCCTATTTTTTCTAGAGCATCCAAGGCAATTTGTAATTTGCGGATACTTTGATCGTCTTGACAATCTAGTTTTTTCTCCACTGCTTTGGGAGCAACTAACTTGTCGTCACTAAAATTTGCTAGGAGTGTAGCGATGGAAAATTTCATGCAGCGTTTTATCCTTTTTCTTATCGGTTATACTATTCTATAAAGTTAGTCTGCCATTAAGTGTTTCACCGAGGTTTCCTCAAGTTAGCAGCTCAGTTGTGTTCATGCTAGTTTTTCCTACTCAATGCTTCTTTTATATGAAGCTCTGGTCTAGCCTAGATAATGCTTTTGAGCCACTTTTGGCAAGACATTTAGTGAGGCTCCTACACTGACCCATTTGATTGCCTCTTGCAGAGGAGCTACGCTTTTCATGTCGCCTAGGGAAACAATCTGGGATTCTGATGTCTAATTGAGACCATCAAAACTTCCTTTGGGAATATTCCCATTACAGCATTTTATCGTTACCTGGGCTTCCTAGCTTTCGAGTTGGTAATACTCCTTGTTATGTTCTGTTATATTGCCATTGACGGGTCATACTGTTGATTTGAAACAACCGTTGTTTGGGTTATTTAGGAGTCTCACCTTTAACTATAACAGTTCATCATCTTGCAGCCAAACTATAATTTTAGCAGATTATGCCAGGGTCAAACCTGTGTGTCGTTATTCACGCAGCCGTTGAAACGATCTGGCTAACTTTAAGATAACCTTTTTTTTGGTTTATTTATCTTATAATAAATTTTCACTAAAGTCAAAAGTATTGATTGGTTAAGCTTTTAGGATTTTGCAAGTGAATGGTTATTTTCACCACGCTCAACTACTACCTAAACTCACAGTTTTCTTTTCACACATAAAATGCTTATTGGGTTTGCCGTTACTAGAAATCTACGAAAATCAATAAAATATGGAATTATTCTGATTTATCGCTTGTTTCTATTCCTGCTTTGTTCTGGCAGTGTCGGCACTCACCAGTCCACAGGATGGCACGGCCTCATATCATGTCCGGATGATTAGGTATAAATAAAATATTTGGTGATCGAGAGGATATATTTTAATTTATCCCCTACTCCCCTACTCCCCTACTCCCCTACTCCCTTAATTATAAGTGTTTAACCGGACATGGTATAATTGAGTACCTGAGCTAGATTCTTTCCTAGTATTTATAGCGGTTTTCACTGATGTTGACTACAAAAATTCTTCCTTCTTCCTCCTCTCCTAGATAATATGAGCCTTCTTCCTTTAATCCCAAATCTCTGTACTCTAAAAAACATGAAAACTGCTATAANTCCTAGATAATATGAGCCTTCTTCCTTTAATCCCAAATCTCTGTACTCTAAAAAACATGAAAACTGCTATAAGTCTCAATCACAACTTGGTGAAGTAAGTAAATTAAGGCAACGGAAAATTTCTTAGAGAAATATTTCTTTTGCCGTGGCTACTTGGTGTTAACTTCCCCCTATTGTTTTTTTTAATGGCCTTAATTGTGATTTGGCCTTTTTTGGGTTAAATTTTATGATAGCTTCAAATTAGACTTCTGGCAAAAGTAATTTTTGCTAATATTGAAATTTCTTCAGGTTTCACCAAGTAAATAATTATGTTAGAACGTTTTCGAGCTTCTTATCCTAAGGGTTGTTTAATTTCTGAGTTAATTACTATTCATAATGGTAAGTATTTAGTTCGTGTTTTAGTCCAGGTGAATGGTGAAACTTTAGCTACTGGATTAGGAGCTGCTGATACTGTGGAGTTGGCAGAAGACAAAGCTAGAGAGCGATCGCTTGCTACTCTTACATTTGATACATCTTTTTCTCCACCTCAAACTTCTGTTGAAGTTTCTCCATCTCCATCTGCTACCAACGATGAACCACAATTTACAAAATATGTCAATACTCCTTTACAAATAAAAACAGAGGAATTACCAACAGCAGGATTAAATCTAGATTCTAATGAAGTTTCTGATACTCCAACTGTTTCGTCTCGGTTAGAGGAATCGGAAATTCCTATCCCACTGGAAAAAGAGGAATTAATAACAGTAGAGTCTAGTATTAATTATGATGATGTTTCTGATTCTCCTCAAGATTCAAGTGGGTTTGATAATAGTTGGTTAGATACAGATTATAGTGAGCAACAAAAGGAAGAAAAAGTTGATGAAACTACAGAATCACTAATAGATTCTAGCCATCATATAGAAAGTGAAATGACTACATCAGAATCAATAAATTATGGAAGAGACTTAGCTTCTCCTCAAGATTCAAGTGGGTTTGATAATAGTTGGTTAGATACAGATTATAGTGAGCAACAAAAGGAAGAAAAAGTTGATGAAACTACAGAATCACTAATAGATTCTAGCCATCATATAGAAAGTGAAATGACTACATCAGAATCAATAAATTATGGAAGAGACTTAGCTACTTCAATAAAT
>NZ_LGSU01001154.1 GCF_002260545.1 Hydrocoleum sp. CS-953
CCCGCCCCAAAATCTAACGCACTGCTATCAAAAAACAAGGGACGCTCGCATTTTTGTTATCCAACGTCCCTTGTAAACTTATCGCTGACTGCTGAAAGCTGACTGCTACTTACGAAGTTCTAAACCGCGCCAACTCTTCCCCAGTCTTCGCATCGTGAGCGTGAACAGTACACACTAAACAAGAATCAAAAGACCGAGCAACATGACCTACTTCCACGGGGTCATTCACATCAGCAATAGGAATACCTATTAACGCTTCCTCAATAGGTCCGCGCACCCCTTCACCATCACGGGGTCCTACATTCCAAGTAGTCGGCGCAATAACCTGATAATTCTTAATCTTTCCGCCTTCTATTTCCACCCAATGACAGAGGGAACCACGACTAGCATTAGTAGCACCCCAACCGCGACCATCTTTTTCTTCAGGCTTAATATACCAAGGATCGCGCAAATTAAACTCCCGCAAACAACGCTCTGTTTCACGGTACAATTTAGTTAGTTCGTGCATTCTGGCAAACACGCGCAAATGTGCGTTCGGTCCGCCCATTTTCTTGAACATATCCAAAACTAAACCGTCTTTGTGTTGCCAACTTTCCCCATGATCGCCACCTGCTATCAATTCCCGCGCTAAGGCACCAACTTCCATCCGACCTAAGTCTTGGTGAGATACGGCAGTTGACCAAGAATAAGCACCATCAAAGTCAATATCGTTATTAGCAATGGGTACGGTAGTACGGTCAAAAGGATGTACATCTCCATCACCCTCGTTATACCAAGCGTGGGAAGTATTCTCCCTTGTAAAAGTATGCTCCATCAATTGATGAATATCTGTAGTGCTATCGTAGACACCACTTTTCATAATCATGGCAGCATTCCGACCTTCAATAGTCGGGCGTTGATATTTGTCTTCGTGAGGCAAATATCCCCAACTCATATATTTACCAACACCTGCACCAATTTTATCCAAACCAATATTCAGACCCATGCGCCAATAGAAACCAAGGTCTGAACTAGCATGATTAGGATTTTCATCTAACCATTCCATGAAATCTTCATAAGTTTGGATCTGTTCAAACCTGTCAATGGAACAACCTAACCATATCGGTTCTAACCAGTTAGTGCGGAAATATTCTAACATTGCCCAGGCGCGGGTAACGTCGGTCAGAGTAGGAGCGCACATTACGCCACCGGGAACCATGAAACTAGAATGAGGCCATTGACCGCCGAATAGAGCGTATATTTCTACGGGTTTTGCTGCAACAGTAATACCTGGTTCGTAGGAAGTACCTGTGAATGCTGAGAAACGCTTACAAGCTTCTTCATAGAAAGGACTATTTTGGTATTTTTTGTTAGTTAAGTCGATCGCGTATAACCCGTAAAAGAAGCGCGGATGACTTTGGAGAGTTTCTACAAGTTGACCGAGGTTACGAGCAAGGATAGCGTTACGGGGTACTTCTGTTTGCCAAGCTGTATCTAACGCCCAGGATGCACAGGTGAGGTGAGAAGCACCGCAAATTCCACAAATTCTGGGAGTGACAATGAGACCAGCTTTGGGGTCTTTACCTTTAAGGATGACTTCAAAACCTCGGAACATTTGTGCTTGAGTCCAAGCGTTGGTTACATATCCGTCTTGAATGTCAACTCTTACGTCTAAGTCGCCTTCAACGCGCCCCACGGGAGAAATGTCTAATGTTTGTACTTTAGTTTGAACCATTTTTTCAGTTATCAGTTATTAGTTATCAGTTATTCAATTTCTGTAGGATGCCTTAGCGCCAGCGTAACGCACCATCATCCAGTAGTGTAACACTGACACATCTAAAATGGTGCGTTACATCATTGGGGGGCGGGTTTATCTAACTTCAGGTGAAAGCTCGTTAATTTAACGGGGAAACCCGCCCCTACTATTGCACTATTTTAGATGAAACAGTCCAGTAGGGTGCCTTAGCGCCAGCGTAACGCACCATCATCCAGTAGCGTAACACTGACATATCTAAAAATGGTGCGTTACGACGGATTGTTGAATCTCTTTCATAGTCTAAATTTTAGCCGTCTTTTCATGTCCGCTCTTAGGGGAAACGCACCCTACAAATTTTGCTACAAATTTTGCTAGGGTAAAGGGTCGAAAATTCTCCCCTGCTCCGTGCTTCCCTGCTCCCCTTCTGTCTTAACCAAGAATGAAACAGCACTGCCTTTCAAAGGAAGGATAGATGAAAGCATTGGTCAACAGTCGGATATCTCCACAAATAAAACCTTCCGCTCCCCTTGACAAGCAGGAAGTATTTTATTATTATCAAGGTCAATAAACACAGGGGGAGGACATCACCTCTGTTAAAACAGCAGCCTGGGAAACCCTGGCTGAATAATCCCGTTTTGTCGCGTAAGCGCAACGTCGGGAGTATGTCAAACAGTAAAGAAATCTTCCTCTGCCCATTCTGGAGTTGAATCTTTTGCCACCATAGTCAGCAAAGCATAATCTTTACGGTTAACTCCCGTTGGTAATTCTTTAGGAACTCCCATGACTGTTTGTGTCTTAAATACTGTTCCCGGCATGAGGTCGTGGAATGGAAATTCTGGTTCGGTACAACCCAAACATGGCATTCCCGCGCGAGTCTTGGAGGAGACTCGGTTCCATAAAATGCGGTTACAGGAAGAGCGAGTCATCGGTCCGCGACAACCCAAGTCATAGAATAGACATCCTTGACGCTGCCCAAAATCTGAAGTGGAAGCTTTGTAAGCAAAGTGAACGTTGCGAGTACAACCTGTTTGAGTAAAGCTTTTGAAAAATGTTTCGGGGCGGTGAAATTCGTCTAAGGTAATGTCATCAAGTCTGCCAGTGGCAACCGCTACCAATATTTGCGAAATCCAATCTGGGTGAGCGGGGCAACCAGGAATATTAATTACTGGGTATCCAGCTTTACTCTTGAAGTCTTCTCCTAAAAATCCGCCTTTTTTTCGTTTCAGAAATTGCAAACCTTCAGACTCACTGGGGTTTGGTGACATTGCCGGAATACCACCATAAGTAGCGCAGTCTCCCACCGCAACAACGAAACCTGCAACTTCCGATAATTCTTGTACCCAATCTTTCATCGGGCGATCGGCAAAACGGTTCCATTCTCCCGTACCATTGGGCGCGTTAATTATTGTTCCTTCATATACTAAAATATCTAAATGTGTTTTTCCCGAAATACAATCTTGTAATAATTGTTGGACGTTTGTACCAAGTTCAAATCCTAAAGAAGGATGCCAGAGTACATTAATGCCGAAGTCTGTGATTAGGTCACAAATATTTGGTTCTTCAGCATTGAGAAATGATATGGTATTGCCAGAACAAGCTCCACCTTGAAGCCACAGTAGATTTATCATTCTCCCGAATTCTCCTGCTCTATAAAACTGATGCAAAGTGTCACATAACGTGACAATTTGATGTTTACTTCCTGCTGTACGGACGTTTTGCTATGCGACATGTTTGCGTAGCATTCCGGAACGGAAAACGCATTTTTGTTATGCAACGTCCCTAAGACCGTCGGCGGTTACTCATCCACAGGCATTGACGGTCAAGCTGACCGCATTTCTTAAGTTAAACCCTCTGTTATCTGAAGTTGAGATGGGATTCACGATAGAATTTGTCGCACCCTACTTCAACCTTTATGAAATTATAAAGGATAGATAATGATAACTTGGTTTTTATTTACGAATTTTTTATTATTAATTAATTGTTGCTTTGGTTAAGAATTTTGTTGTTTTTGATACTTTATTTTCAATATTTTCTTGGTAGGAAAATCTTGAAAAAATATAAAACTAAGTTATCGTATGATTTTGTGAAACTTTAGTTAAAGGAATCTTGATCATTCCAGACTATATTTCATTGATAATGAATAATCATTAACTTTCCTCTTCGTCAAAAAATAGCGATCGCCTGGTTCTATACTGACCTTAGCAAAATAACTATAAATTTCATCTAAATCCTGAATAGCTGTTTGAGAAAGACTATATTTACTCACTCAATTTTTTCTCTCGCATCTACTAAAATTTTATTTTTAATTGTCCAATAACAATTTCTCCATCAACTTTTTCTCCCTTTTATAATTGTTCTAAACCCACCTTGACTTTTTGGCGAGTTTCATTAAGCCATTGTTGATAATCTTGTTTTTCTAATAACTTTAAAGCGGAATTAATAACCTCCTCAATGTTGGTATATTTTCCCTTAGCAATTTGAGACTGAATAAACTCTTCTTGTTGTGGAGTTAAGATGATATTCATAATTACATAACCTCAATTTATAGCAACTTCCATAGTTATGAGGCACATTTACGATCCCCCTAAATCCCCCTTTAAAAGGGGGACTTTGAAGATTACCCCCTTTGTAAGGGGGGCGTGGGGAATCTAAACCTCGCTTGAATTCAATCAATATTGTTGTTCAATGTTCACAGGAAAATACCTTCTTGATGAATATTCAATAATAAGGGACTTTTCTCTTGTTGAAATTGAGATTCACTCACATAAACACAACTTACTAACACCCCATACTCAATACATATATCGGAAATAAACTCAATAATTTTTTGATGCTTATTATCCAGAGTAGTTGTTTCTTTTAAAACTACTAAAACATCAATATCTGAGTCTGGTTTTGCGTCTCCCCTTGCTTGAGAACAAAATAAAACTAAACTAATAAAATTATCTTGATAAATGTGTTGAAATTCCTGCTTCACCCTAGCCATAATTTCTGCTAAGTTTTGATGTTGCCCTAAATTTTCAACTGTATATAAAGGAATATTTATCATTTCAGATTATAACTCCGTTGTTTCAATATTCGACCTGTTAATTCTACTACTGCTAAATTTCCGGAATGTTGTCTAACACTTAGGAATACTTTTGTATTACACCGTCATATTATCATCTGGCACTCAAATATGCCCATGCCCAATATATCTATTAGAGTCCCGGAAAATATCAGGAAACGCCTCGATCAATATGTGGACAAGAATCTTACGAAAACTAAAGTAATAGCTAGAGCTTTGAGTCAATACCTAGGTATCAACGATGAATTGGCATTTACTGAGAGATTGTCTGAAGTGGAAAGAGGGTTATTTGAAATTGAAAAATAAATCAAGAAATAACTAAGGAGCAATAGTTTTTATGTTTATGTCAAATGTTGATTATGAATATACTGAATTAGAGAGATTACTGAGTCAGGAAAAGTGGAAAGAAGCAGATGAGGAAACTGCTCGTTGTATGTTGCAGGTTGCAGAGCGAGAGCAGGAAGGTTGGCTGAAAGTAGAAGATATAGAAAGATTTCCTTGTACAGACCTCCGCACAATTGACCAACTTTGGGTACAATATAGTAACGGTAAATTTGGCTTTTCTGTGCAAAAGACAATTTATCATAATTTGGGTGGTACGAGAGAGTATAATGGGGAAGTATATGAAGCGTTTAATAACGAAGTCGGATGGTGTCCAGAAGGACAATTGTTGTTATACTCTGACCTAGATTTTAGCTTAGATGAACATTACATGGGATACCTCCCAGGTTGTGCTTTAAAGGTGGACGTTTGGTATGTGAAGTTGGGTTGGCTATCTGATGGGGTTTTCTCTCGCGGTTGGTATTTGGTATCTTCTCTCTCGGAGAGACTTCTAGACTATAACATATAAGCGTTTTAGCTACTTTATCAGTTATCAGTTTTTTATAATCCATTTATCGGTGATCGCTCAGATACCATTTATCAGCATAACAGCAGTTTTCAGATCAATAATTAGCCATAATTAATCAGCTATCTTTAGTATTTATAACATAGTGCCATGAACCAAATCACTATACAACTATCAACAGAACAATACCAATATATCCAAAAAATTGCCAACCAACAGAAAACCTCACCAGAGAAAATTCTAGAATCAAAAATTACTGAATGGCTAGAAGAATCTCAAACTGACTTTAATCAAGCAGCTAATTATGTATTAACAAAAAACTCTGAACTCTATAAGCGCTTAGTATGACTCGCTATCTCACTCTATCATAAATTATGGAACTGCATCAGCAAATCATTACCCAGACAGGAGGAGCTAATGGTATAGCGCTAGGCGCTAGGGAATAGGGAATAGGGAATAGGGAATAGTAAACTGTCAAAGGATTTTCCTACGGAATGCTGCGCAAACAGGATTTAGAAATGTCCTAATCTTTGCTTCGACTGCTATATAAGCAATATTTCCGCTTTAGAGTCAGCAGTAGCACAACCAGCAGCAACATTTGCTGGAGAAGACTTATATCCAACTGTCATTGATAAAGCTGCTGCTCTCGGTTTTTTAATTATTATGAACCATCCTTTTATTGATGGTAATAAACGAATAGGACACGCAGCAATGGAAGTTTTTTTAATCCTGAACGGACTAGAAATAAATGCTTCTGTGGATGAACAAGAACAAGTGATTTTAGCAGTAGCTTCTGGAGAATTGAATTGAGAAGCATTTACCCAATGGCTACAAGTTCATATTCAAACCATTTCTCCAACTGAACTGTAACTGAACAAAACTAGGGACGCTACATCCAACGTTCCTACTTTGTTTCATTATTATTTTTTAATTCAAGGAGTCTGCAAAAATGGCTTACAGTGATTTTAAAACTATTAATCAAGTTCAAGCTACTTTTGACCTTAGTATTAATATGGTTAATTTGTTTCCTAATATTGAGTTAGTTGAACCGAGTGAATATTTGAAAATAACTTTGAAACGTAATCTTAAAGTTGCTTTTGATAATAATACTGAAAAAGCTCGTTTCCTGACGGAATGCTCCGCAAACAGAGTTAATTATTGCACCTTTGTTAATAGAAATCAGAGAAATATTTGATGGTAAAATTAGTTTGTTTTCTGGCAGAGATTTTAATGTTGATATGACCAGCGGGCTAAATGGATTTTGTGACTATATTTTGAGTGCTTCAGAGTTCACTTTAGAAATAGAAGCTCCTGTAATAACTATTGTTGAAGCTAAAAATGAAAGTACAAATGTAGGTTTAGGTCAATGTATTGCGGAAATGGTGGCAGCACAGAGGTTTAACCAAGCAAGAAATAGAATAACTGAAAGTATTTATGGTGCTGTTACGACTGGTCGTATCTGGCGCTTTCTCAAACTTTCTGGTCAAAATGTAGATATTAATAATGAGGAGTTAGTGATTGAAAATTCAGAAGATATAAATGTGTCTAAGATTTTAGCAATTTTAAGTTTGCCTATTAAACAATTGTAAGCATTCAGCTATCAGCTATCAGCTATTGCTTTCAGTCAGCCCTAACTATTGTACAATAGATGAAAAAAACATCAATAAAAGGCTCCAACCTTTATTTGTCAATACTTTGAGATGT
>NZ_LGSU01001155.1 GCF_002260545.1 Hydrocoleum sp. CS-953
AGTAAATGACTATCCCAACAGCAAACCTATTACAGGAGATTATAATGAAAAGGTACTTCACCCTATCTGTACTAGCTTCTCTAGGTATTTTCTTACAAGCAGGATCGGCTAACGATCAATATACATGTGACTTTAGATATAAAGTTGGTAATCAAGGTTGGGTTGAAGATAGTGCCAGTGGAACAACTCGTTCTTTAGCTAAAGGTTCAGTTGCAAGCTTCCTAGAAAATAAAGAAGCTCAAGCTAATAGATCCGGCAAAGATTTTGATTCAGCTCAACTATTTTGTAGAGAGGTACTTGGGGATTAATTTAATAGTATAATCTGTTAAATAAAATTATAAGTATTCTATAAGCTTTTGAAGCTTAAAATAGTTGAAGTTTTGCTAAACTTTGAGTTAGTTTCATAATGAAAATAGATGCAAACTTCAAGAGTAGTTGCTATTGATACGAGTTCCCGTTTTTCAAGGGGAACTTTTTTTTGTCTGAAAATTTGAGTTATTGCTATGGATGATCATATCAATAGTATGATAATTGACAATTACTGATATAGCGCTACTTGAATCGGGAATAGGGAATAGGGAATAGGGAACAGTATACTGTTAAAGGGTTCCATGATTTATAACTGTCCTAACCTGAATGCGTAGTGTTATACGATCTCCAAAAATAAACTATGTCTGAAAGTCAACTATTGTTAGTACCGGGTACTCTCTGGGAAAGACTCAAAGAGCAAACTGAATATGCTCTAGAATGTGGCGCACTCCAACCGATACCCACAGAATATGAGTTTGTACAACAGGATAATATTCGGTTCCTGGTGCGCATTTTGTCTAATTTATCGCGCAAGGATGAAGCTAGAAAACAGCAGGAAAAAAAGAAGGTTGTCACTGGTAAAGATTTTAACCCTTTTTTACCTTATGAGGAGGATTTATTTGTTGCTGATATTTCTACAACTCATCTGTGTCTGTTGAATAAATATAATGTTGTCGATCATCATCTACTTATTGTCACTAGAGAATTTGAGGAACAAGAAAATTTACTTAATTTGCAAGATTTTCAAGCTTTGGGTAGCTGTATGGGGGAGTTTGAAGGTTTAGCTTTTTATAACGGTGGGAAAATTGGGGGGGGGGGTCAAGGCATAAAAAATTGGCAAATGTTTCCTTTGCGGTGGTGGCAGGTGGAGGAAAAATACCGGAAGGTTGAGCGGACGGTTATTGTAACGTTNTTGAATAAATATAATGTTGTCGATCATCATCTACTTATTGTCACTAGAGAATTTGAGGAACAAGAAAATTTACTTAATTTGCAAGATTTTCAAGCTTTGGGTAGCTGTATGGGGGAGTTTGAAGGTTTAGCTTTTTATAACGGTGGGAAAATTGCGGGTGCGAGTCAACGTCATAAACATCTGCAAATAGTTCCTCTGCCGATGGTGCCAGATGGAGAAAAAATACCGATAGATAGAGCGATCGCTACTGCTACGTTTGATCATGGGATAGGTGTTACGTCTTGGTTTCCTTTTCGACACGCTATAGCTAAGTTAGATGTTGGTTGGGTAAATTCTCCGGTTGAGTCTGCTGCTGAGATACTAAAATCTTATTTGACTTTGCTGGGAGCAGTTGGTATAGAAGGTAGTGATGGGATGAGTGGGAAACAGTCTGGTGATTATAATCTTTTGGTGACGCGAGAATGGATGTTAGTTGTGCCGCGATATTATGAAGATTTTCAGTCTATTTCTGTGAATAGTTTGGGTTTTGCAGGTGCTTTGTTGGTAAAAAATCAGGAGCAAATGAATATTATTAAGGAGCAGAAACCTTTAACTATTCTGCGCCATGTTGCTGCTTAGTAATGACAATATTGGAGTATTTATTTACAGCGGTTTTCATTTCAGTAGATTACAGTAGGGGCGTTTGCGGAGCATGACCTTAGGAAATGGCCATTCGCCCCTACAAGGTTTTGGTTATGGCAATGTGGTTCATCAATTTGAAAAGCACTGTAATCTGTTATTGGAATTCCAGTAGTGAACCGAAACAGCTAAAATAGTGCAATGGTAGGGGCGGGTTTTAGCTAGAATTTTTATACTTACTCTCAGATTTATACAAACCCGCCCCTAGAACTAGGACGTTGCATTATATCATTGGGGGCGGGTTTATCTAATTAAATGTGAAAACTCATGAATTTAACGGGGAACCCGCCCCTACTATTGCTACATTTTACCAGATAATTAATACATCTAAGTCATTGCGACTGGAACGGAGTGGAAGGTTTGCGGAGCATTCCGGAACGGATAGCAATCTCAGTCTAGTAGGGTGCGTTTAGCGTTCCGCACAACGCGCGTTAACGCTACGCGACATGAAAATGAAATGTAACGCACCATTTTTAATGAGCCGGGTATTACCATTCTGGTGCGTTACGACGGATTGTTCAATATCTGATAATACCGAGTAATTAATGCCGTCTTTTCATGTCCGCTCTTAGCGGAAACACACCCTACAAACTGACTTTGGGGGGCGGGTTTATATAATCAAATGTGAAAACTCATAAATTGAAAGGGGAACCCGCCCCTACTTAACTTCTGACTTCTGGGGGCGGGTTTATCTAATTAAATGTGAAAACTCATAAATTGAAAGGGGAACCCGCCCCTACGAACCTAATTTTTCAGCTCCTCCAATACCTCGGAAGTAATCGAATTTTCTCCCTTTTTCAAAGTATCTATCCAACCTTTATAGGGGTTTTCACAAAGGTAGACTACAAAACTTCTTCCTTTAAACCCAAATCTCTGTACTCTAAAAAACATGAAAACTGCTATAAAAAGAATTTCTTAGCCACAATTTATAGGTCTGTTTCTTTGTCTTTGGTATCAGGATCGAGGTCAAGTTCTGGTGNTCACAAAGGTAGACTACAAAACTTCTTCCTTTAAACCCAAATCTCTGTACTCTAAAAAACATGAAAACTGCTATAAAAAGAATTTCTTAGCCACAATTTATAGGTCTGTTTCTTTGTCTTTGGTATCAGGATCGAGGTCAAGTTCTGGTGATAATTCTTGGGCTTCTTTCAAGATAGAAATTGCTCCTTCTATATTTCCCTGTTTTGCTAATTTTTTACCCTTTTCTAATTCGCCAGAAGTAGCAAAAAAATTTGCCACAAGTTCAGGGTCTGTTTCTATAGTTTCTGTATCAGGGTTGAGGTCAATTTCCGGTTCCAATTTTTGGGCGCGTTTAAAGATAGAAATTGCTGTTTTTATGTTTTCTTTTTCTCCTGTTTTTGCTAGATTTTTAGCTTCTGCAATTAAACTAGGATGAACGGGAAGTTCATTGCAAGTTCTCTCATATTTATCAAAGTTACTGTTCATGTACTGCCGCCACTCCTCTGCTGTTAAATTCCGACCAAGACGGCGACAAGCTTCTGCAATTAAATCTTGTGGCCTTACCCAATGGATGCGGGCAGTTTTGTCATTACTTGCGGTCGCAATTATATTCCCGTTTTGGCTAAAGGCGACTGCTCTTACCTCTCCTTGGTGGTTCAAGGTAGCAACTTGTTGGCCAGTGTTCGTATCCCAGAGGCGGGCGGTATTGTCAGCACTGCCTGTAGCAATAGTCCTCCCGTTTTGGCTGAAGGCTACCGATCTTACTGTGCCCTGGTGGAGTAGGGTCGCGAGTTGTTGGCCAGTATTGGCATCCCAGAGGCGGGCAGTTTTGTCAGCACTTGCGGTGGCAACGAGGTTCCTTTTGCGACTAAAGGCTACTGCTATTACTTCTCCTTGGTGGTTCAGGGTAGCGAGTTGTTTACCAGTTTTCGTATTCCAGAGACGGGCAGTATTGTCATTACTTGCTGTGGCAATGGTCTTGCCGTTGTGGCTAAAGGTTACTGCTATTACTTCTCCTTGGTGGTTCAGGGTAGCGAGTTGTTTACCAGTTTTCGTATTCCAGATGCGGGCAGTATTGTCAGCACTTGCGGTCGCAATGGTCTTCCCGTTGCGACTAAAGGCTACTGCTGTTACTTCTCCTTGGTGGTTCAGGGTAGCAAGTTGTTCGCCAGTTTTCGTATTCCAGAGACGGGCGGTATTGTCATTACTTGCTGTGGCAATAGTTTTCCCATCCTTGCTCAAGGCTACTGCTATTACTTCTCCTTCATGGTTGAGGGTAACGATGGCTTTGCCGGTAGCAGCATCCCAGAGACGGGCGGTATTGTCAGCACTTGCAGTAGNTATTACTTCTCCTTCATGGTTGAGGGTAACGATGGCTTTGCCGGTAGCAGCATCCCAGAGACGGGCGGTATTGTCAGCACTTGCAGTAGCAATGGTTTTCCCATCCTTGCTCAAGGCTACTGCTGTTACTTCTCCTTGGTGAAGTAGGGTAGCGAGTTGTTTACCAGTTTTCGTATTCCAGAGACGGGCGGTATTGTCATTACTTGCTGTGGCAATGGTTTTGCCGTCCTGGCTCAATGCTACTGCTCTTACCCAAGACTCATGCTTGAGGGTAGTAGCTTTTTTAGAGAGATTAGCATCCCAGATGCGGACAGTTTTGTCATAACTTGCTGTTACAATAGTTTGCTCATCCTCGCTAAAGACTATTGCATTTACCGTGTCTTGGTGATTGNTGCTCTTACCCAAGACTCATGCTTGAGGGTAGTAGCTTTTTTAGAGAGATTAGCATCCCAGATGCGGACAGTTTTGTCATAACTTGCTGTTACAATAGTTTGCTCATCCTCGCTAAAGACTATTGCATTTACCGTGTCTTGGTGATTGAAGGAAGCGACTTGTTTGCCGCTGTTGGTATCCCAAAGGCGAGCTGTATTGTTATCACTCGCAGTAGCAATGGTTTTGCCGTCGGGGCTAAAGGTTACTGCTTTTACCTTATACTGGTGGGGTAGGATAGCTATTTCTTGGCCAGTGCAGATATCCCAGATGCGAGCTGTATTGTTATCACTGGCAGTAGCAATGGTTTTGCTATTGGGGCTAAAGGCTAATGCTATTATCTTATCCTGGTGCTTTAGGGTAATGATTTCTTTAGAGGTTCTGGTATCCCAGATGCCAACGGTATGATCATCACTGGCAGTCGCAATTCTTTTCCCATCAGGGCTAAACACTAATTTATGTACCCTGGCCTTGTAGTTAAGGGTAGCAAATTCTTTGCCTGTGGTAGTATCCCAGAAGCGGGTGATTTGGTCATCACTGGCAGTAGCAATGGCTGTACCGTCTGGGCTAAAGGCTAGTGCATTTACCGGGAAATAGTGGACTAGGGTAGAGATGGCATTGCCCGTGGTAGTATCCCAGAGGCGGACAATATTGTCGTCACTGGCAGTAGCAATGATCTTACCGTTGGGGCTAAATGCTAGTGCATTTACTCCAGAGTGATGGAGTAGGGTAGCGATGGCATTGCCTGTGGCAGCATCCCAGAGGCGGGCAACTTTATCTTCACTTTTTGTAGCAAGAGTTTTGCCGTCCTGGCTCAATGCTACTTTTATTACCTTATCCTGGTAGTTGAGGGTAGCGACCTCTTTGCCAGTGTCTCCATTCCAGAGGTGGGTGGTATTTTCATCACTTGCAGTAGCAAGAGTTTTGCCGTCCTGGCTCAATGCTAGTGCTGTTACCGCGCTCTGGTGGTTGAGGGTATGCAGATGATCTGGTAGTTGACTTAGGGCTTTGCGAATAGCTCCATCGGCTGCATTTTTGGGGATATCTAAGGACTGACCACCTAAGAATTTCTTGACAGCTCTATTCCACCATACATACCGATTTTTTTGCAGCTCTTGGACTTTATATATTGACTGGAGTCCTAACAAAGTACCTCGATCGTACCAGTTCCAGTTAGCAATAGCCACTTCTGCTTCTGCTGCCATCTGACGAGCAAAGGATGCTTCACTATTATGTCTAGCTATCCTTTGTTGTATCAAAGCAAAAGCAGATACCCCACTCATAAACAGCAAAGAAATAGCCAAAATTTGATTCCGTCTTTGAGCTAACCTCCTGGCTTTTTGCTCCTGTTTAAACTCCCTTTTTTTCCGTTCTTTCCCTTCAATTTCCCAACGATTTCTTAACTCCTGACTTGCTTTGACAAACTCATAAGCAAATCCATCCAACAAACCCATATCCCCATAGTTTTCCAAATATTCTTCTGCCTTCATTAACTGCCCTTCTCGCCATAACCAATCATCTTTTTTATTATGTTTTTCCCATTCCGTTGCATCACCTTCTATCTTCCTTACCAAAGGCAAAACTTCTTGATATTCTTCAACCCATTCCCTCAAAGTTTTCCAACTTCTGATTAAATCTTCGTGAATAATATCTAATAATGTTCCTATCTCTGACTTATCTATAGTAATTAACCGATTATTAGGGTTAGCTAATTTATCACTTACCTTTAACAACATCTCTAAACTATGTTGTTCATTGGGCAAATTTTCTAATATTACTCTGCGACGGGTATCTGTTATTTTTCCCGAATTTATTTGCTTTTCCCCAGGCTGTACTAATTCTAAAAATATCCGTTTCGCAACTGACTTTTCCTCTTGAGTTAGACTCTCAAAAACTTCATTAGCTCGCTTAGTTAAAGTACCTTGAATTCCACCAAACTTTCTATAAGTTGCCAGAGTTAAATATTTAGTTTTTTCTTCTCCTTGAGTCGCATCNGTATCTGTTATTTTTCCCGAATTTATTTGCTTTTCCCCAGGCTGTACTAATTCTAAAAATATCCGTTTCGCAACTGACTTTTCCTCTTGAGTTAGACTCTCAAAAACTTCATTAGCTCGCTTAGTTAAAGTACCTTGAATTCCACCAAACTTTCTATAAGTTGCCAGAGTTAAATATTTAGTTTTTTCTTCTCCTTGAGTCGCATCTTTCCACAGTGCATCTAGAGTATATTGGAGAAGAGGTAAACTACCTGGATTACGTAAAAAGTCTTCTGTCATTTGAGCAACTAATCCTGGTTGTACTCCCATCCCTACTAATTCAGCAGGCTCTTTTATTGCTTCCTCTATTTCTTCTTTTTCCAGAGGGGTTACTAAGAATTGATTTTCTTTAATTTGAGTTGCTAATCCTGGATATTTTGAACATTGGTCGAGAAAGTCTGCCCGCATTCCTAAGATTAAGCAAAATTTCTTTTGAATGGCTTCATTTCCTATTGCTGCCAAGAAGCAATCAAAAAATTCCTGTCGTTTTTCGTGAGTTTCACAGAGGGTAAAAGATTCTTCAAATTGGTCGATTACCATGATGACTCTTTCTGCTTCTGCTGACTGAATAAAGTCGATTAATTTTTCGCTTAAATTCTCTGGATTTTCCCCTTCTATATTAATTGCCTTTTGCAGATTTTCCAGAGGAGATGTAGTCGGTGTAAAAGGATCTAGATATTGCCACCTGTCAC
>NZ_LGSU01001156.1 GCF_002260545.1 Hydrocoleum sp. CS-953
CACTATAGTAGGAAGATTTTTGTCGAGATAGGGTCTAAAACTATAACGTCTTAGTTTCCACCATCATCTAATATAACAGAAATTACGCATAGACACTATATATAGGGTTCAAAAACTATAACGTTATAGATAGATAGTGTTTAAGACTTCAATTATGCGTAAGTCCTGATAAGTTGGGAATTGGGATTTTAATTTGGGAATTATTTATAAATAATAGCCCTTCTACTAACTCCCAACCTATCCTATTAAAGTGTTGATTCTGAGTATTTATATGATTATTGCCAGTTTTTCCCAAATGTTCCGACTATTAAGTTAACTAGGAAGATTTTTGTCGAGATTAAGGTCCAAAGCCATAACGTCTTAGTTTCAACCATCATCTTACTGTTGAATTTATATTTTTATTTTTGGATTTTTTATGAATAATACTTCTTCTACTAATACTAACTCACGGCCTATTTGGTTTAAATGGTGGTTCTGGATATTTATATTACTCTTGAGTGGAACCACAACTACTTCTTTCGGAGCAATAACTGCTTTGTTTGCCCCTGTTGAACCAGAATTTATAACTCAACTACTCCAGGAATTTACCGCAGATATTCTATGGCGTAAACGCTTACCTTACCAACTTTCACGACCTATAAATATCCTAGTTATGGGAATTGACCAAGTTCCAGGAGTGGCAGAAGATTCTCCAGATGTATTTGAGGGTCGTAGTGATACTTTACTATTAGTACGAGCTAACCCCACGAATAAGACGGTTAGTTTACTTTCTGTGCCACGAGATACTCAAGTCCGAATTCCCGGAATAGGTCTTGCCAAAATTAATGAAGCCAATGTTTATGGGGGTCCGAAACTAGCAGAAAATGTTTTAGAAAATACTCTGAATGATATTGAGATTGACCGTTATGTACGAGTCAGCAAAGGAGNACTTTACTATTAGTACGAGCTAACCCCACGAATAAGACGGTTAGTTTACTTTCTGTGCCACGAGATACTCAAGTCCGAATTCCCGGAATAGGTCTTGCCAAAATTAATGAAGCCAATGTTTATGGGGGTCCGAAACTAGCAGAAAATGTTTTAGAAAATACTCTGAATGATATTGAGATTGACCGTTATGTACGAGTCAGCAAAGGAGCCTTTCGAGAATTAGTCGAACAACTGGGTGGAGTAGAAGTTTTTGTTCCTCAACCTATGTCTTATGTTGATAATACCCAAAAATTCAATATAGATTTACAACCAGGTTGGCAAACTCTCAATGGAGAACAAGCAGAACAATTTGCCCGTTTCCGAGAAGAAGTTTATGGTGATATTGGTCGTGTACAACGACAACAAGTTTTGATAAAGGCATTGCAAAGTCGCGTTACTAATGTGGCAGTTATACCTCAGTTGCCTCAAATTATTCGGGTGATGCAAAAGTATGTTGATACCAATTTAACTTTTCAGGAAATGCTGGCTTTGATCGGTTTTAGTCTTGACTTAGAGCGGGATGATTTGAAAATGGTGATGTTGCCAGGAAAACCTAGTTCTAGAAATGAGTATTTGGCTAGTTATTGGATTATAGATAAAGCTGGTCGCGATCGCGTTCTGGAACAATATTTTGATATCAAGTTAGACAAGTTTAATTATGACAATATATATAATCCGATGGAGGTAAATGAAATTTTGCCGATCAAGAATAAAATAGCTGTGCAAAATGCCTCTAGTTACTCCCAAGCAGCCACAAAATTTGCTCAGTATTTGCGTGACCAAGGATTTTACAATGTTTATGTAGTTCCTGACTGGTCTGACAAACAACGTTTTACTCAAGTTATTGTTCAAGGGGGTGATTTAGAGTCAGCAGAAGTTGTGAAAAATACTTTAGGTTTTGGTAATATTGAAGCTGCTTCTACAGGTGAAATTGGTTCTGATTTGACTATTAGATTAGGGGAAGATGCTGTTAATACAATTAATGCTCTTCAGGAACACCTTCTTGAAAACTAGACAAAGCTAAACATTTGCACCTCACCGATGGCAAATGATTTCATTACTTCAAAACTTAGTATAACTGAACTTCCCCAATTGTTAAGCATGACGCGCTATACCAGCGTGTTTAGCCAGCAGCGTTTTTTGCTGTTTTGTGGGGTGTAGTTCAGTTTTGAATCCAAGTAGCATAAACAGATAATCCCAGATTTTTATAGATAATACCAGATTTTAGCCAACAGTTACAAGCCCCTTGTTTTATACCACTTTTTATGTTTCAAAATGAACTGCGGAGTATGGGTTATCAAGTACAGATTTTTGTGAATCGGAAACAGGAAACAGAGAATAGGGAATAAGAAACCGAGAACAGGAAACAGATAATAGGGAACAGAGAACAGGAAACAGATAATAGGGAACAGGGAACAGGAAACAGAGAACAGGAAACAGGGAAATCTTCATCAAACCTTCATATTTTTGTAGTTTTTGGGAACAGGGTAAGGTATATATTTCGCCTCCATGAGAAATGCTCCTAGTAACCATATTGCAGCTATTTGGAACTTCATCCATCACTGTGATTCTACGATTCGATTACTATACCCAAAAATTTTTTATTTTATCATATTTGAGTATCAATGTATAGGCAAACCTGCCAGTTCTAGGAAAACTTCATCAAAACTTCATAAAAATTTTTAACAGGTTAAATTATTCAATCAACATCAATCTCCGAGTACATCAGGGTTTATACAGAGTTAATCAAAGTATATTAAGACTTGTGAATTTAAAAATTCGGTAAAGATGCGGTTACAGGACTTGCGATATTTAGGATGGTTATGTCATGTTTTAATTAGAAGGGAAAAGAAACTTACAGACAAAACAAACTCAGGGATAAAACTTATTAAGCTGCACAGATAAAACCCCTTTACTTTCAAAGAAAATCAAAAAAAATTACAGTAATACTTTCATTAGTTAATAATCATGAGTAAATCTAAACCTTGTGTCAGTATCGGCTTACCAGTCTATAATGGTGAAAAATTTATTGAAGAAGCGATTAATTCACTATTAAATCAGACTTTCACTGATTTGGAAATTATTATTTGCGATAATAACTCAACCGATGCTACTGAATCAATTTGTCAAGAATATGCTCTTAAAGATAAACGTATCCGCTACTATCGAAATGGAAGTAATATAGGAGCAGCTAGAAACTTTAATCGAACTTTTAAGTTAGCCAAGGGAAAATATTTCAAATGGGCAGCCCACGATGATATTTGTGACCCTACTTTTTTGGAGAGATGCGTTGAAATATTAGAAAATAAACCTGAAGTTGTTCTTTGCTATCCCCGAACCAATATTATCGATCAACAAGGTAAAACGATAAGTTATTATCAACTTGAATTTAAAACTAATTCTCTCAAGGCTCACGAACGCTTTTATGATATTACCCGTCTTCACCATCGGAATTATCAAATTTTTGGATTAATACGTACCAATATTCTTGAAAAAACTCCCTTAATAGCTAGCTATGCAGGTTCCGATAGGTCTCTGGTAGCAATATTAACTCTTTATGGTCAATTCTTTGAAATCCCTGAATATCTTTTGCAAGCTAGAAGACATCAAAAACAATCAATGGAATTATTGTTTAATCCCCACAATAAAATTGAGAAAATCCTCCGGATGCATAAATATTCAGAGTGGTTTGACCCCAAAAATCAAGGAAAAATTCTTTTACCTAATTGGCGAATTTTACAAGAATATATTTGGGGGATAAAAAAATCTCCCTTGGTTGGAGTTGAACAATTTCTATGTTTTATACAACTTATAAAATGGATGTTTAGTTACTGGAATGGAGCTAAATTAATTAGAGATATATTGATTGCAACGATCCAAATCATACATATTGTTTATGCAAAAAATATATTACAACCCTCTACTCAACCAGAAGGGTCATCGCAACTATCAGCAGAAGATGTGTAGTTTGGAAAAGAGACTTCCAAATAAAAAAATATAGGTACTGCGTCAAGGAAGTGTGGTCCGTGTGGGGAGACACTCGAAAGTAGGAGAAATAATTGTACCTGTATCTTTTTGGGAAGTGTCTGCCTTTCGTGCTAACTTTTTAGTCTCAAAGGCTAAAAAATTTGCACTTTTTTCGCGACCATGTGGGCGCTTAACCTTTAGATATCAGTGCTTTTAGATTATATTGGCCAGCCCTACGCGACTTATCCCACACTTTACTGATGCACAACCAAAATATACAATTACCCTGACTTTAGGGGGTAGGGAATAGAGATTGCAAAACAAGTAGCTCTAGTTATAGCAGTTTTCACTTAGGTAGACCACAGTAGGGACGTTCCATGGAACGTCCCTACTTAGTTTTTCCTTTCCTGCGGAATGCTAGGCAAACGTGGGGTAAATTAGACCTTTCAATTAGAGAATAGGAATGTATCCACCATGGTAGTCGCCATGACCACGACATAAAGGCAGGGCAAAAAATCTTAGTGTTGTCCTAACTCACTATTTCTTTCCTATATAAAATTTTTGTAGTAGATTAGAGAGTGAATGCACAAGCAAAGATTAAGCTAGCGTATTGGCTTAATATTCCGTGTTCTGTGGGTTATGACAAACACTTAAGAGTTTGGTAACTCAGCATAAGTATTGCCACCTTTTCATGTCGGCGATAGCCGTTTTGCTCCGCAACATGAAAAGTGTTTTTGGTGGCTAAAAGGTCTAAAAAANATATAAAATTTTTGTAGTAGATTAGAGAGTGAATGCACAAGCAAAGATTAAGCTAGCGTATTGGCTTAATATTCCGTGTTCTGTGGGTTATGACAAACACTTAAGAGTTTGGTAACTCAGCATAAGTATTGCCACCTTTTCATGTCGGCGATAGCCGTTTTGCTCCGCAACATGAAAAGTGTTTTTGGTGGCTAAAAGGTCTAAAAAAAATCAGCATCGTACCATTTTCCTAAAGTAACATTTAAGGCTTGAGACGGCAGTAGATTAGCTACACAAATTTTTGATTTTAGGGAACAAAAACAGAGAACAAAAAACAGAGAACAAAAAACAGAGAACAAAAAACAGAGAAAAGAGAACAACACTGTATCTCATTAAAAATTAGAACTGCTATATAAAAATTTTAGATGTAAAATGAAATCACTATTAAATAAATATATAAGGATCTTTCGGATGAAAATAGGAATTCTGGCTGGTGGTTTAGGAACTCGTATTTCAGAGGAAACTGTAGATAAACCAAAACCAATGGTGGAGATAGGCGGAAAACCAATTCTCTGGCACATTATGAAGCACTATGCTCATTATGGATTTAAAGACTTTACCATTGCTTTGGGTTATAAAGGTGAAGTTATCAAAAAATACATGATAGATTATTGTTCTCTCAATAGTAATCTGTCTGTTAATTTGCAAAGTGGCAAAATAGAAATGCAAGGGGGAGTAAAGCCTAATTGGAATGTGGAGTTAATTGATACAGGACTTTACACTAATACAGGTGGTCGGATCAAAAGACTTATTCCCCATATGGGTAATGAGACTTTTATGCTGACTTGGGGAGATGGAGTATCTGACTTAAATCTTAAAGATTTACTAGATTTTCATCGTAGTCATGGGAAATTAGCAACTTTAACTGCAGTACGTCCACCAGCACGTTTTGGTCACTTGGAAATGGACGGCGATCGCATTGTGGAATTTTCGGAAAAACTGCAAACTAAAGAAGGGTGGATTAATGGGGCATTTTTTGTTTTAGAACCTGGAGTATATGACTATATAGAAGGTGATGATACTCAGTGGGAAAAAGCTCCTCTAGAAAACCTGGCTCAAGATGGTCAACTGATGGCCTATCGCTATTCTGGGTTTTGGCAATGTATGGATACATTGAGGGACAAAAGACATTTAGAAAAACTCTGGAACAGTGGAAACGCACCCTGGAAAATTTGGGAGGAACCAATTGTCAGGAAGCCCCTAGCTAAAGCTATGGCGTTGTAACTCACTTGTTTCTTCGCTCCAAGGATGTTCTTGTCAAACACCTAACCAACCTAGAAGGGTTTTGTTCACCAAACCCCTACAGATTTCTACGTTATCGGTAAGTGTTTAAGCTACTGGATGCTATCTTCGCCAGTCCTGAGCTGCTATAACTCAAGGGTTAAACAAGGGAAGTGGGTTAAGATAGGGACGTTGTATGCAATGTCTCCACTTTTGAAAAGTACCGACAGATAACTTATGCGTTAGCGAAGCGGCGCGTTTCGGCTGTCGCCGACATAAAAAGCGCGGCCAAAGCTACTGAAATGGATGGTTTTAGGGGGGTTAAACCCCAGCTCTGTAAGGGGANTACAGATTTCTACGTTATCGGTAAGTGTTTAAGCTACTGGATGCTATCTTCGCCAGTCCTGAGCTGCTATAACTCAAGGGTTAAACAAGGGAAGTGGGTTAAGATAGGGACGTTGTATGCAATGTCTCCACTTTTGAAAAGTACCGACAGATAACTTATGCGTTAGCGAAGCGGCGCGTTTCGGCTGTCGCCGACATAAAAAGCGCGGCCAAAGCTACTGAAATGGATGGTTTTAGGGGGTTTAAACCCCAGCTCTGTAAGGGGACTGGTCAGTTCAGTAACCCCCGTTGTTTTTCCTCCCCGTTGCTGTTGCTTAGGGGTTTCCAAACTACCGGAGAATTTTTAGATGAAGGTTATACTAACAGGCCACAAAGGTTATATTGGTACAGTTCTAGTTCCCATGCTTCTGGAGAAGGGGCATGAAGTTACGGGNATGGATGGTTTTAGGGGGTTTAAACCCCAGCTCTGTAAGGGGACTGGTCAGTTCAGTAACCCCCGTTGTTTTTCCTCCCCGTTGCTGTTGCTTAGGGGTTTCCAAACTACCGGAGAATTTTTAGATGAAGGTTATACTAACAGGCCACAAAGGTTATATTGGTACAGTTCTAGTTCCCATGCTTCTGGAGAAGGGGCATGAAGTTACGGGAATAGATAGTGACTTATATCAGGATAGTACCTTTGGAGAAGGTATTCCAGAAATTCCTGAATTAAAAAAAGATATCCGTGATGTGGAAGCATCTGATTTAGTAGGGTTTGATGCAATGCTCCATTTAGCAGGATTGTCTAATGATCCTTTGGGCAATCTTAATCCACAACTGACCTACGAGATTAATCATTTGGCTTCTGTTCATTTGGCTAAATTAAGTAAAGAAGTCGGAATTAGTCGTTATATATTTTCCTCTTCTTGTAGTAACTATGGTGCTGGAGGAAATGATTGGTTAACTGAAGACTCAGCTTTTAATCCCGTGACTCCCTATGGTATTTCTAAGGTAAAAGTTGAGCAAGATGTAAGTGAGTTAGCTAATGATGATTTTACCCCGACTTTTCTGCGGAATGCCACCACCGCTTATGGTGTTTCTCCACGTTTACGCTTCGATCTAG
>NZ_LGSU01001157.1 GCF_002260545.1 Hydrocoleum sp. CS-953
ATTATTTAGTTAATCATGTTGAATTTGCTCCTCAATTATTGGGACTATATCAAGAAATTCTGCAAAAGGGAGAAGTTAAAACTGATGATAGTCCAGTACAAATGGCTCTACGATTGTCTGGCATAGTAATTAAAAGACAAAAGAAATTATTTGTTTTTAATAAAATTTATCAGAAAATTTTTAATGAAGATTGGGTTAAAGAAAAATTAGCAGAAAAATTAGCAAATTTAGCAAATAATCTGGATAATTCTCAGGCTAAACCTCAACCTAAAACATTAGGAATGAGTTTAGGTATTGCAGGTTTGGTGGGAGTAGGAGTGATTATTTTGAGAAGTTTAGGTTTACTACAATCATTGGAATTAAATGAGTATGATCGTCTGATGCGATGGCGACCTTCAGAGCCACCAGATCCTCGTCTTTTAATTGTTGAAGCTACGGCCACAGATATTAATAAATATGGAATTAGTAATAGTTTAACTGATGAGAATTTAGCTAAAGTAATAGCTAAATTAGAAACTCATAAACCTGCCATTATTGGTGTAGATTATTTACGAAATAATCCTTTACCTTCTGAATCTGGTTATCAAAAATTATTAACACTTTTGAGTAATAATAAGAAAATAATTGCTGTTTGTAGTGTTAGTGACGATGATAATAACAGGAATGAACCTAGTACCAGACCTCCTACGACAGTAGAGAAGGAGGAACGCTTCGGTTTTATTCAGCTTATGCTAGATATTGGTCAAGTTAATGTAATCCGTCGCCACTTAATGTTTCAGAATAAAAGATCGGGAAATCCTTGTCAAACAGAATATTCATTAAGTGTTAAAGTTGCGCTTAATTATTTGCAAACTAAAGGCATTAAAGAGGAAGATGCTCCCCAAGGATTTGTCAAAATAGGGCAAGTTACTTTCAAAGACCTTGTAGAAGGACAAGGTTTTTATCAAAAAATTGACTCTGGTGGATTTCAAGTTTTACTTAATTATAGAAACTCAGATAGGGTTCCTAATAAAGTTTCTGATTCTATTACTATTTCGGATGTTCTCAATAATAATTTTGATGAATCTTTAGTTAAAGATAAAATTGTACTTCTTGGCAATACAGACCCTAATGGTAGTGATAATTTTTATACTCCTTATAGTTTTCAAGCTGTTTCTCAAAAGCAAATGGCTGGAGTTATTATACACGCGCATCAGGTGAGTCAAATTATTAGTGCACTTTTAGATGGAAGACCTTTAATTAGATTTTGGGATAGGTGGGTAGACTGGTTGTGGATTTTAGGTTGGTCTGCTGTTGGTGCTGTAGTAGGTAGGTGTTTTCATCAAGTTTTATTCTTTGTCTTTTTTATAGGAGGAAATATTATGGTTTTATACTTGGTTAGTTGGATTTTTTTAACTCAAGCTTTTGTCGTACCCCTGCTGCCATCTGTTTTGGCATCTATTATAACTGGTGTCACTGTTTTCATAAATTTTGAGAGAAGTCCGCCTCCATTGACTGATAATTGATAGGGACGATCGTATAGTTTTCCACACCCCTACGCACTTGCTAGTATACAGGTAATACTTCTTTGATATTACCGATGGCTTCAAACTAATCTCAAATATATTCCGGATGAAGACCAGTATAGCGAGTAAGAATAAGAAGTACATGAAACCAATGTAGGGGGGAAATAGACATTGGAGTATAATTTATATCAAATACACATCTCCAGACTTTCTGTTATTCTTAGTAGAGATGCTCAAACATTAGACTTACCCGTTAATTCACTACCTTCAGTTCACAGGGTGAATCTATTCCTAATATAGATAGGACTTATATATTTGAGATTGCTATGCTAACGGACTGATTTGCTACACATATAAAACGCAAATGCTGTCTCTTGCAATCACAGAATTACCTTATTTTGCGCAAGTCCTCATACATTAATACCTTAATTCAACAACGCCTAATTATTAGAGTAGAAGTTATAAGAATGTTATCAGTCTTAGGAATTAAAATTGCTGCTAATTTAGGAGAAACTAAGACACAAGTTTAGAGCTATCGGGGTTCTCTAAGTTTATACCATTTGCTTGAATTGACAAAAAATTTTTTAAGGGAGAAAACAATGAAAATCAAACAATTTGCTGCTGTTATTATTGGCATTTGTGGGCTAAATGTGGGAATAGCTAAATCAGTAGCAGTAGAAATGAAAGCACCTCTGTTAGTGCAACAGTCTGGGAACATAGAGGAATTTGATGGACTTTTTCAGCAAGCTACCGTATCTCAAGAACTGCATAAGTATAATCAATCTACTCCCATATTGGAAAGTACATTTGCCATTTCAAAAACTTCAGATACTAGAGAAAAAGCTGGAGTTAAAAAACCTGATAAAGTGGCGAATAAGGATAGAAGAGGGAACCCAAGTGAGGGTAGTACCACTGGTGGAGGTACTCGTGCTCCTATTCCTAGTAGCAAGTGTAATGATAATGATAAAAAGCCTTTTTTNATCAATCTACTCCCATATTGGAAAGTACATTTGCCATTTCAAAAACTTCAGATACTAGAGAAAAAGCTGGAGTTAAAAAACCTGATAAAGTGGCGAATAAGGATAGAAGAGGGAACCCAAGTGAGGGTAGTACCACTGGTGGAGGTACTCGTGCTCCTATTCCTAGTAGCAAGTGTAATGATAATGATAAAAAGCCTTTTTTAGTTCTGATTCCCTTACAGCCAGAAACTGTGGGAACTTTGACAAGTCATCCAACTTTTTGGTTGTATATTCCTCATTCTAGTAGTATTAATTTTGTTTTAAAGGAAAAGGTATTTGGAGGGGATAAAATTATTTATAAGACTAAATTTAATGTTGAATCAGAACCAGGATTTATTAGTTGGCAATTACCTTCTTCTGCTCCGCCTTTAGAAGGCTCTTATGGTTGGGAATTTACTTTTGATTGTGGAAATGATAAGCAGGTGACTCTTGACGGAGAAATATTCAGGCAGGACGCAACCGAGAGTTTGATTAGTGAGCTAAAATTGGCTGAAACTGTTATAGACAAGATTGATGTTTATCAGAAGAATAGTTTGTTGCCTGAGAGTGTTAACGAGTTAGTAAACTTACGTCGGAGTAATCCTGACGATCCAGAGATAAATGATAGATTGAAGATTTTATTAGGTAATTATAATGATTTAGTTGACGATCCGATTCAAGATTGTTGTGAAATTGGTAAGAAAGAATAGAGCTGTCGCTTTATAGAACCCGTGAAGGTATCTACGCGATCACCAACCTCTTAAGCATCAGTCGGATAAAACATAGATTAATCTTTGCTGTAGCATGCTTCAGAGTCATTTTCCTACGGAATGCTCCGCAAACAAAGTTTTTGGTCAAGCTTTTGCATCTTGCCATCCAGGAGTTCGTTCTTTCTATAACCCCGAAAAGCTTTAACTGGAACAAACCCTGTTTTTTCAAGATTTTCTTTCTTCTGCTTTGATGGCTTGGGGGATAGTTGAAACCGAATCTTGCTCATAATTGCTGGATAAATTTTCGGTAGTGCATCAGCGAAGTGTGGGATAAATAATTAGGTCATTCCAACTCCAAGGAGCGATACTGCTGACGCAACGCTCCACGAACGCCAACTTAGCTCTTTGTGCAGCAGTATTTTCTTTGCGACTATGAACCCAAATCCAATTGAAGTAGGCAGCTATATCAATTCTTCACTCTTACTGGTCAGTATGTTTACCTACTAAGCGCACTTAAAATTAATCCACGTTCTGGAAGCTTGAGTCATACCTACCCAACAGTCACCTTCTGTCAATTCATTCATTTGACAATGTTTTTGTTTTTTCGGATAATTGCCAGTATTCATCACTGCTGACTTGTGAGGTTTTGATATTTTCTACATGACTCCGCAAGAATCATTTGTCCTTTTTGAGAGGCAGCCCTCACCAAATTGACTACCGTGTTATAGGCTAGATTCACTGTTCGACTAATTCCTCTTAAACTACTACCTTCAACATGAGCCTGTAGAACCATGCCCATCTTCTCAGGTTCAATTTGTCGCCGATAATAGAGAGTGTCAAAAGTAGAGCGTGAAAGTTTGTAGGCATTCAGGGCAATAATATCGTTGATTTCCTTTGCTAGTTTTTCTATGCCTATGAGTTTTCTGATGGCCACACAGAGGACATTCCATGATGATTGAGAGTATTTAGGGACAATACTCATCTGATCATTCCCACACTTTACTGATGTACTACCGTGTAGTTGTACATACTGCAAATATACAGGATACACAAGGAGCTAAGTCTATATTTCTTCAAGCTAAACATGATGCCCCGAATCTGAAAATTGTTTGGGCAGATCAAGGTTATAGAGGAAAACTAGAGAAATCAGTGGCAATGGTTTGTGGATGGAAATTAGCTATTGTTAACAGAACTGAAAAAGGGTTTAAAGTTTTGCCCAGACGCTGGGTGGTAGAAAGGACTTTGGCGAGGGCGCGGCCGTAATCGTAGACTTTCTTGCATATTATGAAGAACATCCTCACAATAGGGAAGCTTTGGTTGATATTTCCATGATTGGTTTAATGTTAAAACGGTTAGCGTTGGCGGAGCAAGTGCGGCAGCTATATCGCTACTAATACTTCATAATTCTTGACAAACAGCCTCTTATATGTTAACTACATTAACATATGGAATATGAGTCATAACTCATAAGGGAAATATAGGAAGACTAGAAAAGGGCTTTCTTTAACCTTCTATATTTCTCCAGGAGGGGGTTTAGGATAACAACCCCCTCTTGCTTTTTCAATAAAAAATCCTGCAATATTTATCTCAAATATCCAGGAGTTTTGTCAAATTTTCCCAATTCAACTAACTTTATTCTACGACTTTTTTCTCCTGCTCATTCAAACTAATTTGAACATCCTCATCAGACTTTTCTGAAGCTTTTGTCAACTCAAAAATTGGCGGCTCTAAGTCAGGAATAGGTACTTCAAAACCAGGTGGTAAAGGTGGCAGTTGTGGTAAACCAGAATCTAATTCTTTGGTCTGCTTCAACAATTCATTAATAGTAACTTCTGGTACAGGCGGTATTTCTGTCACCTTTAATGCTGTCATCAAATTTGCTAAAGCAAACTCAATGTGACTATCTGGGTTTTTCGCTACCCATCCATCTTTTGTTAACTGTCGCATTTCAAAATGTAAGTGGGGACCTGTAGACATTCCTGTATTACCAACGCGCCCAATAACTTCACCCTGTTCTACAAACTCTCCTGGTTTGACAAAAATTTCTGATAAGTGACCATAGAGAGTTTCCAATGATTTTCTCTGGTGATCTAGCACAACAGTTACACCATAACCACCTAACCAGTCGGCGATCGCTACTTGACCTGCATAAGTGGCAACTACTGGGGTTCCTGTTGGTGCGCCTAAGTCTGTTCCTGTGTGAAATTTTTTATAACCTAATATTGGATGTTGTCTCCAACCAAAGAATGAGGTGATAGGTGCTGGAATAGATAGAGGAAATATTAACCGGGTATTACCATTTCCGGGGACTGCGGGAGGTCGCATGGTGCGTTTGTAATAAGCTAAACCTGACTGGGATATGGGGTTATGAAATAATCCCTGCACTTGAGCGGGTAATACTGCTGCGACTTCGACTCCTTGAGAAGAGTTTGAGTAGTGTGGAGCATAAGAAGTGCTAGAGTAATAACCACTTTGACTGGAGGATGAATTTGAGTAGTAATTTGTTTGACTATAATTAGAAGAACCTGAATAATAACTATTGTTGGAGGAGTAATAACTATTATTGTTGGAATAGTAATTTTGCTGACTTTCCCCAGACCATGAATTATAAGATGAAGTTTGAGCAGGGGCGCTCCAATTATTTGTTGCGGTAGTCGCACTCCAGTTATTAGTCTGAGTGGGGGTGCTCCAATTATTATTATTTTGGGCAACAGCACTCCAATTTTTGTTATTTGTTGGATATTGAGCAACTTCACCTGTGGAACGTTCTGAGAAAACTACTGTACTTGGTGCTTCATAATTCTCTGTTGCACCGACTTTATAATTTGTGTCATCTATATAAGCGTTAGTCGAACCATCATAATAATAAAGTTTCTCAGGTTTTGGTAATGTTAGGGGTGGTAAGTTATTTTTGGGTTGCTTTGAGAGGTTGAGGTTAGTATTAGTTGGAGGTGCTACATAAAGATTTTTGGGTAGATAGATAGTATTCTCAGGTTCGGGTTCTGGCTCATAGGTTGGTGCTGGTTGGGAGTAATATGGTTCAGGGTCGTAATAACTGGGTGCTGGTTGAGAATAGTAAGATGGTTCTGGTGCCTCGTACCGAGGAGCTTCGCTTTCGTAATAACTGGGTGCTGGTTGAGAATAATAAGGTTCTGGTTCTGGTTCGTAATAATATGGTTCAGAATAATATGGTTCAGAATAGCTAGGTGAAGCAGAGTAATATGGTTCAGGTTCGTAGTAGGGTTGAGAATAATATGGCTCTGGTGCCTCGTACCGAGGAGCTTCGCTTTCGTAATAGGTTGGTGCTGGTTGAGAATAATATGGCTCTGGTGCCTCGTACCGAGGAGCTTCGCTTTCGTAGTAAGGTTCTGGTGAATAGGAGGGTGCTGAATAGGATGTTTGGGGAGAATAACTATCTACTGGAGCGGGTTGATATGATGGTTCATAGTCATAGACTTCTATTTCCAAAACCATCTCTGCCAAAGCCATACCTCTACCTAACATCCCTAAACTAGCTAGACAACAACCTAACTGCATGAGGGACTTGTGAGTGAGAAGTTTGGTCTGAATTAAGTTTTGCTTTTGGTTCTGCTCTGGAGTTGTTTCCTGTGGTTTGGTGTTAGACTCAACTGATTGGTTTTGGTTCTCTAGCGACATTATTTCCTCACACTATTTAGGTTACTTTTTTTGAACAATTTATACAGTTTAATCAATTTTGACTTTGATATAGTTGTTTTTTTGGCTTTATGGGTTTATGAGTTTGGAAAGCAAGTAATATCAAATCCCCTTACTTTGGAGTTGGGAGATTTTAAAAGAGGCAAAAACTGCAAGTAGGGTTTGGGTTTGGTGACCAAACCCCTACGAGGCATGAATTGTACCGATACTACCGGATTTGATATAATATGTCACTACACACAAGTCAGAAGTCAGAACTCAGAAGTAATCCCTGACTAAGTTTGAGCATTTATAAATGTCCTAACCTAAAGGTTCAGCAATGTTTTTTAGGATTCTAGGCAAAGAGCTAACATATCTTATTCCTAATTTACCTACTCTCTAATCTCTACTATTCAATGAATATGTAGCAAGACTTTTGAGATTTGGTATTACTTATCAATAAAATATCAAGTCTTTCTCACTGTGGAGAAACGACCAGACTAGATGTATTTCAATTTCTGCCCTACTC
>NZ_LGSU01001158.1 GCF_002260545.1 Hydrocoleum sp. CS-953
GCATAAATAATAAAATCACTAACTAAATATATCTGTTTTCATTTTATTTTTTTTGTAATCTAAGTTATTTCCCAACAACTCTAATTAATTATTGAACAAGAAGCATCGGTAGATGAACGTTTTAGCCGGATGTTACCACGAATGCTCAGTCAAGAGAAGACTAAAACACTAATTGAAAAATGCAAGGAAGAAAAAACAACTGTACATGGTGCTATTTCTGCAGCCATGTTATTTGCATCTGCCAAATTATTTTCAACAGATAACTCGGTCAATTTATCTTATGGTTTACCTGTTAGCTTGAGAAAATATTGTCAACCAGAAATCACTAAAGAAAATCTAGGTTGCTTGATCTCTTTTTTATCTTTTAATCAGTTGGTGAACTCAAATGCAATTTTCTGGGATTTAGCTAGAGAATGCAAATCTGAAATACATAATGCTTTGATGAATGGGACTCATATAAATCTACTAAAAAAAGCTAAATTACAACCTGATATATCTCTAGATATTCAAAGAGAAAAGATGATTAAATCTATTTTAAATAGAGAGANCAACCAGAAATCACTAAAGAAAATCTAGGTTGCTTGATCTCTTTTTTATCTTTTAATCAGTTGGTGAACTCAAATGCAATTTTCTGGGATTTAGCTAGAGAATGCAAATCTGAAATACATAATGCTTTGATGAATGGGACTCATATAAATCTACTAAAAAAAGCTAAATTACAACCTGATATATCTCTAGATATTCAAAGAGAAAAGATGATTAAATCTATTTTAAATAGAGAGAAGACTATGGGAAGAAATAATATGTTTGCAATTTCTAATAGAGGTAAATTAAAATTTACCCATAAAGCTAATCAGCTAAAAATTAAGGCATTATACTTTGCTACGGGTCAACATATTGGAGGTGATTGTTTTTGGTTAGGTATTGTTACATTGAATGACCAGCTATTTTGTAATTTTCTGTATGTAGAGCCTTTAATCAGTAAGAAAACAGCAGAATTATTTGCTAAAAATGTAATAATGCTTTTAGAAAAAGTGTGCATTAATCCAAATATTACCTTAACAATATTATCCGAATTAAGTTAGGGACAATAAAGATTAAAAAAATTATAATCTTTGGCATTTATTTGACAAAGTATAGGATTTTAATATATAGTTTCTTTTATTGTATTTTTATATAATCGCTGAACAAAATATGAACTGGGACAGTAACTCAATTGTAATGTATTCCAATTTTCCCTTCCATGTCGAAGATTGGGCTCCACCTTCTATTGAAAATGGTATTGGAGGAAGCGAAGAAGCAGTAATTTATTTAAGTCAAGAATTAGTTAAGTTAGGATATCAGGTTACTGTTTTTAATAGATGCGGTGACATGGAAGGGGAGTACAATGGAGTTGTTTATAAGTCTGTTGATAAATTCAATCCCCAAGATAACTTTAATGTTTTAATATTTCATCGTGCTTGGAAACAACCTATGGAAATGCAAGTTAAAGCTAGAAAAATTGGGGTATGGATGCACGATAATCCTCAATTATTTCCACCAATAGAAGAGTCAGAACGTTCGCAATTTTTGGCAAGTTTTGACAAGCTATTTATGCTGTCAAATTTTCATAAATCAATGCTGCCAACATGGATACCTCAAGATAAGATTTTCCTGACAGCAAATGGGATTAATCTTCAGGATTTTAATATTCCTTCCACCATTCCTAGAAACAGCAAAAGACTGATTTATATTAGCGACTATACAAGGGGTATAGAAAATCTTTTAAGACGATGGCCAGATGTTATCAAAGAAGTTCCTGATGCAGAAGTTCACCTTTTTTATGGATGGCAAGGAGTTGATGCTCTAATTAATTCACCTTTCATTGAGAGATTTCCCCAACTACCAAATCAAAAGCAAGAAATATTAGAACTTTTTCAGCAGAAAAATGTATATGAACATGGAAGAGTTGGCCATAAACAGTTGATAGAAGAATTATTTCAATCTGGAATATGGGTTTATCCTTGTCATACTAATCTTGAGACTTTCTGTATTAGTGCTTGGAAAGCACAAGCTGCTGGTTGTGTTCCTATAGTGACAACTTGTGCAGCTTTAGATGAAAGAGTGAAATCCGGTATTAGAATTCAGGGACCTGCGGGGGATGAAAAAACTAATAATACTTTTATTGAAGCGGTGATAGATTTGTTGAAAAATCCTGATAAACAAGAAACTTTTAGACAAGAAGCTTTAGCATTAAAAAATTCATTTGGGTGGGATAAAGTTGCTCAACAGTGGCATGAGGAATTTTTATCTATTTAACTAAAGCTAGTTGTTCCTTTAAGTTATCGATCGCTCCCGAAAGTTCTATCTGAATCAATTGATACTAATTACAATGGTATCTCAATCACAAATTCTACACCTTGTTCTGGTGTAGAATTACAACTCAGTTTACCCTTGTGTTTTTCCACAATAATTGAATAGCTAATTGACAAACCTAAACCTGTACCAGAACCGACTGGTTTAGTAGTAAAAAATGGGTCGAATATCTTCTTTTGATTTTCTAGACTAATACCAGGGCCATTATCAGCAATTTTGATTTTTACAGTCTGAGATTTAGTTATTTCTGTAGTAATAGTAAGAGTAGGTTCCTGATTTAATTCACTATCATTTTTTCTCATCTCTTCTAAAGCATCAATACCATTATTAAGAATATTCATAAATACTTGATTTAGTTGGGAAGCGTAACAGTTAACCACTGGTATTTCTCCATATTTTTTAACTACTTTAGTTGCAGACTTTCCTCTCACACGGTTGAGTTTATTTTGTAAAATAAGTAAAGTGCTATCAATTCCATCATGGATATTTACAAGTTTCATATCTGACTCATCTAATCTGGAAAAATTGCGTAGAGATAGCACAATTTGTTGAATTCTTTCAGCTCCTACTTTGATAGAATTTAGTAATTTTTCAAAATCTTCAGTTAAAAAATCTAACTCAATTTCTTCCATCATTTCTTCTATTTTTGCTGTAGGATTAGGATATTCCTGTTGATAAAGATTGATTAAATTAAGTAAATCTTCGCTATATTGGGTGGCATAGTTAATATTGCCATAAATGAAACTTGTAGGATTATTAATTTCGTGAGCAATTCCTGCTACCATTTGCCCTAAACTAGACATTTTTTCTGTTTGAATTAATTGAGCTTGAGTGTTTTTTAGTTCCTTGATAGTTTGAGATAAACGTAGATTTTTTTCGTTTAATTCCTCTGTGCGTTTTTTAACTTTATCCTCTAAGGTATGACTATATTCTTCTAGTTGATTTTTAGCAGTAGATAAGTTTTCATAAAGCCGGGCATTTTCGAGGGAGAAAGCTGCTTGAGTAGTCAGAACTTTTAATACTTCTAGTCGATGACTATTAAAGGCTCCGACTGTGAGATTATTTTCTAAATATAATATCCCAATAAATTGACGGCGATTAATAATAGGAATACATAAAATACTCTTGGGTTGATAGTTTTGAATGTAAGGATCGGCAGCAAACTTAGCTTCATTCTTGGCACTATCAAATACAACAGTTTGTTGAGTACGCGCTACATAATAAATTAGGGAATTAGGAAGCTCCGAGGTCGAGTTAATAGGAAGAGACTGTTTTGCTGTTAGTTGTAATTCTTCATCAAGGTTGCTATTACGAATAGCTTTTGCTTCTATGACTAAATTTTCTCCTTGAGAAAGGATAAGATAACCTTTTTGAGCTGCAGCATTTTCCAGAGTGACTCGCATCAAAACCGAGAGTAAATTCTCTAGTTTTATTTCTCCTGAAATAGCTTGAGTTGCTTTCATCACACTCCTGAAGTCAAGCACTAGAGAAGTCTCACTGCTTGTATAACTAACACTTTCTTGAGTTAAGCTACGAGTAAAATTACGCTCTTCTTGCTGTAAGGGTTTGAGGATATCGCCGTAGGAATTTTCCAAGTGTTTGAGTTTGGCAACTGCTCCCCACTGAGCATAAGCGTAGTAAGCTTTGATCATATATGCTTGGGCAATAGTTTCCTTATTCCACTCTAGGTAAAATTTAGCTGCAAGTTCATTAGCAAGACCAACTTCTTGAATGTATTCGTTTTCTGTAGCTCCGGCGATCGCTTGTTCATATAGTTCTATTGCTTCTACATAGTTATGAAGCACCCGATTTTTTTCTGCTTCTACTAGATGAAATTTATGTAAATAGTTCATGGGAGCGTGGTGCGCCCAGATTTTAATCTGTTCCTGGTTAGAAGTAATTTCTTCTAACCACTGCTGTTGTTGTGCCTGAGAAACTTCATTGTAGAGAGCAAGTCGGATTAAAGAACCATAAAAATAGAAAAATACCGGACTATAGTGAGAAGTAACCAGATGGAGATATTTTTGTCCTCCTTGACAAAATTTTAGAGATTCTTGATACTCACCAAACAGATAACATAAATAAAGTTTATGCAAATGTAAATATACCAGTCCGTGATCTTGAGGTTGGGTTTTTGTCTCATCAAAAGCAGAGCCAACTAGCATACAGGGATTTTCTGAGCGATCGCTTAAGTTCAAAACAGTCTGTTGAGTTATTTGCAACCATGTAAGGGGAGTTTCTTGTTTAGTTTTCACAACAGCATCAATAGCGTTATTCAGCTTTTGAGAAAGTTCTGTTAACTCCCACCCCACACAGTAAGAATGAAAAGAGTGCAAAAAAATGTTGTAACCAGCAAATTCAAAGTCTCCCCTGGATAGAGCTAGAGAATAACATTCCAGAAATAAGGGTAAAGTGTTTGCTAAATGTTCTTGCCAATGACGCAAATGGTGGTTTGCTACAGTTACTCCTCTGAGAGTATCTCCNAAAAAATGTTGTAACCAGCAAATTCAAAGTCTCCCCTGGATAGAGCTAGAGAATAACATTCCAGAAATAAGGGTAAAGTGTTTGCTAAATGTTCTTGCCAATGACGCAAATGGTGGTTTGCTACAGTTACTCCTCTGAGAGTATCTCCTCCAAAGCGATCGAATAGTCCAGATATTACCTCTGATAATTCATAAGCTGCTTTAATTTCTCCCTTCCTCCACAGTAAGATTCCGTAAGAACTATAACCCAAAGCGGAAACAGGAGTATTACCCCATTTTACGGACAAAGTTACAATACCAAAAATTATACTCGCCCATAAGGGGGAACCCACAACAAAAGCTGCTGGTGCAATTAATCCTAGAATTTGTATTAAAGCTAATTTTTCAGGATTTGTCATTGCTGGAAGTTGTTTGAGTTCTTCAGTGGAGCGATCGCTCATAAATAACTGGAGTTCTTCAATAGCAGAAAACAAGTCTGCTTCTTCCGAGCTGGGGGATAATTTTAATCCTAAATCTTTAATTACAATTATAGCTAGATCGATTCCTTTTACAATNTGGTGCAATTAATCCTAGAATTTGTATTAAAGCTAATTTTTCAGGATTTGTCATTGCTGGAAGTTGTTTGAGTTCTTCAGTGGAGCGATCGCTCATAAATAACTGGAGTTCTTCAATAGCAGAAAACAAGTCTGCTTCTTCCGAGCTGGGGGATAATTTTAATCCTAAATCTTTAATTACAATTATAGCTAGATCGATTCCTTTTACAATTTGGTGTTGAGCAAATTCGGATTTAATTTTGGTCATATAAACTGGCACTTTATCCAATAAACTATTAGCTTGTTCCTGTACAACTTCAGCTAACTTTTCCATCTGCTCATAATCACCTATCAAATACCTTACTTCTGTTGCTTCTATATACAGAGCTAATGTTAATTCATAATTCGTTTCCCAAATATTACCTCTTAACAATTCTAGACTTATATTTAGATAATTAATCGCAGCATTATAAGCAGTAGAAAGTTTCGCCTTCTTTCCCGCCATTAAATTCAACTCCGCCAACTGTTCCTGCTCCCTCAAATCATCAATTAAATCTACCCCATAATTTAACTGATTCACAATATCAAAAATTCTCTCTTGCCTTTCACCTGACGGCACATTTTCTAATAATAATCGCCCTATTTTTAAATGAGTTACTTGTTTTTCCTCTTCGGGTATTAACAAATATGCCGCTTGCTGTACCCTGTCATGCAAAAACTTATAATTAGCATCATCTTCTATTCCCTGAAAATCTGTCAAACTTGACTCTTCTGAGGTATAAAACTTATATACTTCTGTCACTGGTAAAATCAACCCTTCTTGCAACGCCTCCCACAAATTCTTTCCTGTTTCTAACACAGATTTTTCCGACACAATAGCTAAAGTTTCTAAATCAAACTTATTACTTATACAAGCTCCTAATTTCATTACCTCTTGAGTATTAGGTGACAACTTTTGCAGACGAGTTGCCATAAATTCCACTACATCATCAGTCAAAGACAATAACTTCACCTGAGCAATATCGCATTCCCAATAACCTACTTCATAATTAAACGTAATTAATTCTTCTTTATACAATGCTTTGAGAAATTGAGTAATAAAAAATGGATTTCCTTGAGTTTTTTGATATATTAACTCCGCCAAAGGAAATCCTATTTCCTGAGTACAATGAAGGGTCTCTGCTACTAAGGGATTTATATCAGAAATTAATTCCAGTGGTTTTAAAGTAATCCTATTAATAATTGCCGATTTTTTGGCAATTTCTTCCAAGGTTAATATTAAAGGATGAGTCGGATTTACTTCATTATCCCGATAAGCTCCTAACAATAATAAATATTGACTATTTTTTTCACTCATTAACAACTGCATCAACTTCAAAGAAGCCGTATCTGCCCACTGTAAATCATCTAAAAATATTACTAACGGATGTTCTTGAGTCGCAAAGACTTTAATAAACTTTAAAAACAGTAAATTAAACCGATTTTCTGCTGCACTTCCTGATAATTCTTCTACCGCAGGTTGAGGAGAAATAATAGATTCTAGTTCGGGAATAACTTCAATAATTACTTGCCCATTTTTTCCCAATTCTGAGAGAATTTTACTCTTCCATTCCTGTAATTGAGTTTCCGTTTCACTCAGCAATTCTCCCATCAAATCCCGAAATGCTTGTACAACAGCACTAAAAGGAATATTACGTTGAAATTGGTCAAATTTTCCTTTAATAAAATAGCCTTTTTGGCGAACTATTGGTTTATGAACTTCGTTTATTACTGCTGTTTTTCCGATTCCTAAAAAACCCGCTACTAACATTATTTCACTTTCACCTTCAGCAACTCTTTCAAAAGCTTCTAATAAATTCTGAACTTCATTTTTACGACCATAGAGTTTTTCGGGAATGCTAAAACGGTCAGATATATCATGTTTTCCTAACTCAAATAGAGGGATTTTTTCTGTTTTTTGCCAAGATTTTAAACAAATTTCTAAGTCGTGTTTAATCCTAAAACATTCTGATAGCGTTCTTCAGCAT
>NZ_LGSU01001159.1 GCF_002260545.1 Hydrocoleum sp. CS-953
ATATCAAATCCGGTAGTATCGGTGTAAAAAAGCGTAGAAACCGGGTTTATATGAAATGCCCTTGTAGGGACGTTGCATAAGGGCGTCCCTACCATCTATCTCCCATAAACCCGGTTTTTTATAATACTCCGAAGCCAACTGATTTGATATCATTTGAAAACTCTTAGTATTTTTTTTTATATCATAGGTTTTGGAAAAATTATGAGAGGTAAAACTATAGCTTTTCTATTGTCTTTGTGTATAAAAACCTTACTATTTTTAGGGAACAGGTGTGATTTTCAGGTTTTTTATCTACTTTTTGATTACCCGCAATATAAGCGTGGATTTGCTATATATATTTTACCGAATAATTAAGGTTTAAAGCCTCTCCTTTAAAGGAGAAACAGCGGTCGTTTAGGTAGCGCACTTCCTGACGGAATGCTCCGCAAACGTTAACGTTTCGCGACATGAATTGCTCGCATTCCGTCAGGATGGGATGCTGTTTCGGCGCTTGAGCTGACATGAAAAGCGGAGCGGCTCTGCACTCTTCGGGAAACCTCGCCATATCCAATCGACCAAGAGAAGAAAAAATTTTCCTTTTATTCAATCCTCTTCCTTTTAGGGAGAGGTAATTATCAATTATTGAACTATCTCTGGTTAAATATATGCTTAACTAAACTATGATGTTGATATTGATGGAGTCATTTGATGTGACTTGATTGATAATTTAGTAATACTTAACTCATTGAATATCTATGGGTATCTGAATTTATTGAGGGTTTGCTAAAAAATTCTTAAGGGTAGGAGTAGGAGTCAAGAGGAAAATGAATTGAAGAAGGACTAGAGGGAATAATTGTCTGAGATTTTTCCACTATTTAGTCTGTTAAAAATATGAGTATTTTGAAATAGACAGGACTTCCGCAAAGGTACTATGTATAGAGTTAAAAAACTATTGCGCAATGGTTTTGAACGCTATATATAGTTTCTCTGCGTAAGTCCTAATAGAGTAAGCGCAAAGCTGGAACTTTCTTGACAAAAAAAAGGCTAAATAATCTACAGATAAAGGCTTTTATACCAATTCCCAAAAGTCATGCTTTACTTATGTTAAAACTTCAGTTATTAAGTAATTACTTTAGTAGAATAACTGTTTTGCTGATTTTAGGTGAGTTAACATTAATTATTCTTGATTTTTACCGAATAATTAATAACTAATAGTTAATAATTAATAATTAAGAGTTGAAGCATCAATAATTAGTTATTCATTCAAAAATTAAGGTTTAAAGCCTCCCTTTGTAATGAATAATTAATATATTCTGAGGGCGAGTGCTAGGGTGTGTCATCAATTAAGGAGGTTGACAAAATGGGTATTGTATGATCTATACAGATAGCGATCGCTATGCTAATAAAATAACTGAGGCTACGACATAAATTCCTCCTAGAAAGTTGACTGAACGCTTGTCATACCTAGTAGCGATCGCTCTATACTGTTTGAGCTTGGCGAAGAAATTTTCAATCAGGTGCCGTGCTTTGTACAATATCTCATCATAGTTACGGCTTTCTTTCCGGTTTTTCTTAGGTGGAATTACTACTTCTATTCCTCTTTCAGCCAAAGGTCTAATTACCCGCTCATAAGCATCATAAGCTTTATCAGCTAAAACTGATTGAGCCTCTACAATTGGTAAGAGAACATCTGCTCCATCCAAGTCGCAGCCTTGGCCTGGAGTTAAAAAAATGGGTGGGATTACCCAAAGCATCTACTACCCCATGTATCTTGGTACTCAATCCCCCTTTGCTACGACCAATATCTTCCTGTTCTGCCCTACTATCTTTAGCCCCGGCACTATGTTGATGAGCACGAACAATTGTGGCATCAATCATGGCATATTCATTATCTGCATCCTCAGCTAGAGCTTGAAATAGTCTTTCCCAGACCCCTGAACGACTCCAGCGACTAAAACGGGTATGGACAACCCGGAAGTCTCCAAATCAATAAGAGTAAGTCTCTCCAAGGAATTCCGGCTCTATATCTGTATAAAACAGCTTCCACAAAGAGGCGGTTGTCCTTTGCTGTCCTTCCTACAGTCCCTTTACGTCCTGGTAGTAAATTTTGAATCCGTTCCCATTGGTCATCGCGTAACCCATAGCGTCTAGTCATTTAGAACATTCCTCCTTGATGTTATTCTTCATCAGCATACTATCACGCTAATGTCAACCTCTTTAATTGATGACACGCCCTAGGTAAATAGTTTATATATTGCTCCTAAGCGCCGTGATAATCATTAATTATTAATTGTTAATTGTTCATTGTTAATTATTGAGGAGGGGTAATTATTAATTATTAATTGTTCATTGTATTTTTTGCTGAATTCTCGCCCACTCTCCTACTTCCCTACTCTGAAATAGATAAAGTTTTTGAGAAATGGTATTAGAGTTGATCAGGAAGTTATGTTTAGTAGACCATAATTAAAAATTTGTTGGCTAAAGTCCTGAAATTGAAGATTCTTAGTTGAAAATTATCTTCTCTGACTACACTTTCATAGGAAAAACAATTATATTAATTAGTATTCATCTAATTTAAGGTCAAGGCTCTTGACTAAGCCTCAACTATGCTCCAGTTAAATACACTTAAGTGGTTGTCGGAACCTACTGAGACCACAGAATTATTGATAGAGCAGCTACTAGACATTGGAGTGGCTTTATCTGACACTCATAATTTGGGTGAACTATTAAATTTAATATTATCCAAAAGTCGGGAGATAACTTGTAGTGATGCAGGTAGTGTTTACTTAGTAGATAAAGTAAACACTAGACAACAGAAATTATTGTTCAAGGTTGCGCAAAATGATTCTTTATCAGAATCAGAATTTACCTTTCAGGAACTAGAATTACCTATGACATCTGAAAGTTTGGCTGGGTATGTTGCCTTAACAGGTCATACTTTAAATTTACCAGATGTTTACAATCTTCCAGAAAATATTCCCTATAAGTTTGATCAACGTTTTGACGAGCAAACAAGTTATCGTACTTGTTCAGTGTTGATTTTACCAATACAAAATCGACATCAGGAAATAATTGGAGTGCTTCAGCTAATTAACCGTAAACTTAAATCTGATGTGGTACTGACAACAGAAAATGCCAAAGAATTAACTCAAGCATACTCAGAATGGGAAGAGAGAATATTAATTTCTCTAGCCTCTCAAGCAGCTATATCTATAGAAAGAAATCATCTACAAGAAAATATAGAAAATTTATTTGAGGGTTTTGTTAAAGCATCAGTACAAGCAATAGAAGCGAGAGACCCTTGTACATCTGGTCATTCAGAGCGAGTAGCAAAATTAACGGTAGGTCTGTGTGAAGAAGTAAATATGATTAGTAATGGTCTATTGTCGGCCATATATTTTAGTAGTGAGCAAATTCAGGAAGTCCGTTATGCAGCTCTATTACATGATTTCGGTAAAATAGGTGTGCCAGAAGCTATATTAACCAAACGCAAAAAATTATATCAAGAACAATTAGACCTAATTGAGCAAAGGTTTTCTATAGCCCAACGTACTTTGGAAATGGAATCTGCTCAAACGAAGTACAAATACTTACTTGGACATTTGTCTGACATATCTCAACAACATACTCAAGACAATTGTCCTTTATGCGAAAAAATAGAAAATTTGGATTTAGAGTTACAAGCAGAAATTACTCAGCTTAATAACTATTGGCAAACAATACTAAGGGCTAACGAGCCAACAATTATAGCAGAAGAACCACTGAAGCAACTACAACAAATATCACTTTACACCTACAAAGATATAGACGGTAAAATTAAACCTCTGATTACACCAGAGGAAATGGCTCAACTTGGAGTTCCTAGGGGTAATTTGACTCCTGAAGAACGACAAGCTATGGAAGCTCATGTAACAGATTCTTACGAATTTTTAAAGCGAATTCCTTGGACAAAAAATCTACAGAATATACCAGAAATTGCTTATGGACACCATGAAAAGTTAGATGGCAGTGGTTATCCTAGGGGACTAAAAGACAAAGAAATTTCTATTCAAGCTCAAATTATAGTTATCGCAGATATATATGATGCTTTAACGGCTGGCGATCGCCCTTATAAAAAAGGCTTACCTGTAGAAGTTGCTCTGAGAATTATGCGTTCTGAAGCAGCCGCGAATAAAATTAATAGTCATTTCTTGGAACTATTTGAACAGAGACAAGTCTTTTCGATACTAGGACACAGCAAGTAATACCATTTCTCAAAAACTTTATCTATTTCAGAGTAGGGGAAGGTAGGGACGTTGCATGCAAGGTCCCTACAAACAACAATAATTAATGCTAAATTTCCTGAAACTAACAAAAAAGTAATTACCTTAGTTTAATTACTTAATAACTGAAGTTTTGTCTAAGTATAGCATTAATGCATGGGAATTGGTATAAGGTATACAAATTTCGGTTGTGCGTCAAGAAAGTGTGGGAAGTGTGGGAAGGGTGGGTAGATGTCCGAAAGTAGGAGCAATAATTCTACCTGTATATTTATCCTAACTTTTTGGTCGCTCAAGCTTAAATATTTGCACTTTTTCGCTCCCATCTGGGCGCTTAACCTTTATATATAGCTCTGTGCTCCGGGAACAGGCACTATTGGAACAGGCAACAGAGGGAATAAATTGCCGATAATATAAGACTTCTAGCTCTTTTGCCCCTACTACAATTTGTAAATATACCAGCGCTCATTGCTATATCAGTGCTTTTAGACTAGATTTACCAGCCATACCCGACTTATCCCACACTTTTCTGCACAACCCAAATTTCTATAAATACATAATTGTAGATCAAAAATTAATTAGGATATTCTTGAGAGAATGAACAAAATTTTGGATAGAGGTTGTTGATCAAAAAAAATTGTGATAGTCTGTCAGTCATCTACCTAACTTATTTATATGGACAAGCTGCTGGTTTTGTCATTCTCAGCTTGGGTATATCTAAAACCTAAAATCTTAAGGTAAAAAATCTAAATTTGTAGTAAAGGTCTATATAAAGAGTCTGTTTGTGCTATAAAAAAGTCGAACAAATATCAAAATTTGTTCTAGGGTTGGAATTATTTTAATATTGCTCGAAACAAACCTAATTCTGGAAAGAGATATCTTGACTCTGAGAGAAAATTGGACAACCTGCTATTCAACTCCATTATTAATACCTAAATTTAGTATCTAGTGGAGATGAAGGACTATCAAGCAATAATTGATAATCCTACCCTAATAGAAAATAACTAAATAAAAGAGCAAAATAGTCTCTCTGTAATCGGTGTGAGGATGAGGGGAAAATGTCAAAAATATTCTGGAATTGTTTACTTTTTAGTCCAGCAGTCTTAGGAGCAACCCTCGTTGCATCCTCAACTGCTATGGCAATTGAAAGTCAACCAACTAATACAGTTATTCAGCCTCAAGCTGCAACAACTGAAAATTTATCAACAAATAATATAGATATACAGGGAACTGAACTATTAGCTCAAGTTCCTGTAACAAATTCTGCTAATTCCGTTGCCAATACACCAGCAACTACCATACGACAAATCAACCGCTATGGTAGAGAAGGTCGCAATCTTCGTCAACCAGGTCTTCGTAACATTAACAGAGCTAATCGTAGAAATGGTAGAACGGCAAAAGGTCAGGTTACTTCTGTATCTCAACTTTCTGATGTTCAGCCTACAGATTGGGCATTTCAAGCACTACAATCCTTAGTTGAGCGTTATGGATGTATAGTTGGATATCCAGATGGTACTTACAGAGGCAACCGTGCTTTGACCCGTTTTGAATTTGCTGCTGGTGTTAACGCTTGTCTAGATAGAATTACAGAACTTTTACAAGCTGCTATAGCAGATACAGTAACTAGAGAAGACCTGGCTATTCTACAAAGGTTACAAGAAGAATTTTCCGCAGAATTAGCAATTCTCCGGGGTCGTGTCGATGCTCTAGAAGCTCGTGCTGCTGAATTGGAGGCTAATCAATTCTCTACAACTACTAAACTTAGAGGTGAGGTAATTTTTGCCCTTGTTGATAACTTTGAAGACCAAGGGGAATATGGAATGTTTAGTGATAGTACCCAGGATGAAGATCAAACAGTATTTCAATATAGGGTACGTCTGAATTTCAATACTAGCTTTTCTGGTGAGGACTTATTATTTACACGGTTACAAGCAGGTAATGCTCAAGCATTTAACCAATGGATAGCCGAGTCTGAAGGACAGCAAACCTTTAATATTCTTGACCGTACAGATGATACAGTTCAGCTAGATAAACTATTCTATAAGTTCCCTGTCAGAGATAACATCAGAGTAACTGTTGCTGCCAATAAGGTAAGTTGGTATGACTTTGTTCCTACACTTAATCCTTATATGGAAGATTTTGATGGAGGAAGTGGTTCTCTTAGTGCTTTTGGTCAAAGGAACCCAATCTATCGTTTAGGGGGTGGTAAAGGACTTGGAATTGAGTATGATTTTGGTTGCAAAGACCAATATGCTTGTACCTATAGTCCATTTTCTCTATCTTTTGGCTACTTAGCAGCAGAAGGTGAAGATCCTCGTGAAGGAAAAGGTTTGTTTAATGGAGACTATGCTGCTCTAGCACAATTAACATTTACTCCCATCAGAAATTTCCAAATTGGACTTACCTACAACAAAGGCTATTTTGGACCAGGAAATTTTGGATTTGATGATGGTGCAGCTACAGGTCTAGGTAATAATCAGAGTTTAAATAGTGGGTTTGTGGGGACAGGTGTTGCTAACAGTGTGTATGGTCTAAATGCTGGACTCAATGACCGCAAACCAGGTTCAGTTAATATTGCCAAGCCAGTTTCTACTAATGCCTATGGTGTAGAAATGTCTTGGCGAGCTGCTGATTGGGTAACAATTAATGGCTTTGGTACATATCTTGATGGCAAACTAATTGGCTTAGGTGATTTTGAAATCTGGACTTATGGAGCTACTATCGCTTTCCCTGATTTATTTAAGGAAGGTAGTTTAGGTGGTATTGTTGTAGGACGAGAACCATACATGAATGATTTAGAAGTTCCTAGTGGGTTGGCTTCAGGATTACGACAAGACCAGTCATGGCACATTGAAGCATTCTACAAATATCAAGTTACAGATAACATTTCAATTACTCCTGGTGTGACTGTAATTACAAATGCTAACCAAGATGATGATAATGATGAGTTAATTATTGGTACTATTAGAACTACGTTCCAGTTCTAGTAGTTAGTTGGAAAAATTAGGGTGGTATTTGCCACCCTATAAATTAATGGAATAATACTTACGCAAACTTAAGCCATAAATCTAATTGTTGATTAAATGTATATTGTTCATACTAAATATTTATCGTAGCAACCGGATTTATTTTCCTAAGTCTTATGGAATTAAAGTTTTTAT
>NZ_LGSU01000116.1 GCF_002260545.1 Hydrocoleum sp. CS-953
TCTGGCTAAACCCAGAGGTACTGTTAACTGTTAACTGATAACTGATAACTGATAACTGAAATGACTTTCGCTACAAAAAAATTCCGAAAAGTAAGGGACGTATTTCAATTTATCGCCTACTCCCTATCTCTTATATTCCACTTACGCTTCTACCTTATTCCCTAAATAATAAATATTCAACCGAACATAATATTAATATTCGAGGCATACTATAAGCATAAATTATCCTAAAAATTGACCAAGCTTTAAGATTAATCTTGGGTTTGGAACAAGAATAAAGATCGGACTTAAAATGTTTTGGCGACTTATTCCCCTACTCACAACAACTGGAAAATTACAAATGGCAATAGATGAATGGTTGCTACACCAACATCTACAAGGAAACATTCCACCAACTCTCCGGTTTTATACTTGGCAACCAGTCGCCATTTCTCTGGGTTATCATCAAAAACGCTATCCCGAATATTGGCAAGACTTAACTTGGCAAGGCACATCTGTAGATATTGTGCGTCGTCCTACTGGTGGAAGAGCCGTTTTGCATCAGGGAGATTTAACTTATAGTTTAATAACTTCTGGTTTTCCTGGCAGTCGCATCGAGTCTTATCAGGCTATTTGTGAATTTTTAATCCAGGGGTGGCGATCGCTCAGCGTTGACTTAGTTTATGGCACTGCGGGAAGAGGCTATATTAATAACCCAAATTGTTTTGGAACTTCTACAGGTGCAGATTTAATCTTACCTAATGGGACAAAATTAATTGGTAGTGCCCAACTGAGAAAAAAAGGGGGAATATTACAACATGGTTCTATGATTTTAGCACCTGATGTTGAGTTTTGTAGTCATGTTTTTAATTCTCAACCATCCCCTGGAGTTTCTAATTTTCCTGAATCTTTTTTATCTGCAAATGATAGGGGAGAAGATTTGATTAATCAGATTATTGAAGCGTTAATTATAGCAGCAAAAGAATGTTTTAAAATTCAGCTAATTACTGAACCTTTATCAGATAAAGAATGGGTAGAAATTCGTAATTTTGCTAATACTAATTTATATTCTGTTTAGAGTAGAAATTTTACAAAGAGTTAAGAAGCAAAAATTTATTTTAACTGCACCCTTCCTCTAATAACAGAACGCAATAATCTATCAACGCTGCAACGCTCTTCTTCACTTATAGACTCATCCAAAACAGAAGCCATAAGACCATAACGATCTGATTCAGTCAGAGAAGAATTTTCGGCAACAGAGGCCATAATTTCGTTAATTGCACCGGGAAGTAATTGAACTTGAAGCATGGGAATTACCTTGAACTCTATATCTTTAATCATCTCCCGTTTTTTTCGTTATGGTGGTGACTTATAGTTGAAGTCGAGAGTGATTTTTCGATATCAGGAGAGTGAGTTATTCTACCGCGACAAAGTGAAGCAGATAAGCAATTTCTGTGACCAACATCACCCTCCTTAGACAAGATGAAATACTATATCCCTAGGGAATAGGAAATAGGGAATATTCAGTAACAAAGCTATTATTAATTATTAACTATTAATTATTAATTATTCGGTAAACTGTCAAAGGGTTTTCCTACGGAATGCTGCGCAAACAGGATTTATAAATGTCAAAAACCTGGCGTTGCTGAAACACGGTATAAAATTCCTAAATAGCGGTGTAAGTCATACCTATTAGACCTAGGCGTGAAAAAGATATAGATTTTTTGCGCATGGTAGGGAACAGGGAACAGGGAAGAGGGAACAGGTAAGATATTTTTACGAAAAAGGCAGGAAAAAGGATTTTTTATGGTGACTTTTTCTTTCTTTAGCTAATATAACTAAAAGGTTTATTTATTTTCCACCAGATGTCTATTATTTTCCCTCTTTGAGGCGCTGAAAAAGCTCCTTTCTAGCTCCTGACTCCTGACTCCTGTAAAATCATACCTTTATTCAGCAACGCCTCAAAAACCTTAATGCGTAACGCTATAGTTCTATTCAAAGTTAGCGATCGCCTGAATATTATAGGACTTATACCATTTATTTCTGAAAAAGTCAGCTCAATCGGGACAGACCATAAATATTTGATAAAAACGGAGAAACCAGAGTTCTCGACTCAAAATATTTTATGCACTTTCAACCTTAGTAGGTTTTGTTACAGGGCCAAGATAATAAATTTGGTGGTGGTGCATAGTAATGGTAGAGGGAGTGTGGGGAGTGTGGGGAGTGTGGG
>NZ_LGSU01001160.1 GCF_002260545.1 Hydrocoleum sp. CS-953
AATTACCTCTCCCTTTTAGGGAGAGGATTGACGAATAAGGAAAAGATTTATTTTTTTTCCCTTGAAAGGGGAGGCTTCAAGGCGTGAATTATCTAATTATTTAATTGTTTAATTATTAATTATTTCGGTAAGGGTAGGAATACCGAGTCTGAATTTAGAATTCAGGAGAAATGGGAATTATAAATGAGGTGGTCGGAAGAATTATCCCGTAATTTTTCTGCCATAGTTACCCCAAAATGCTAAATTTTTGAACCGGAACTACCTAAAAGCTAGCACTTTTTGATACCTATAAATCCTCAAGCCTCTATTTATAAAGACTTTGAGATTTAATCAGCAAGCCCTAATTAATTGGGTTGATATTTGATTTGGCAACCAGCTTGTAGATCATACCCTCAAACCAAATATTGTCCCTACTGTTTTCAAACGATCCAGTTTTGCACCACTAAATTAAGGAGAGATTACAGTGGCAACAAAATATAGAACTCTACAAACAGAACCTGCAGCACCTAAAGCTCCATCAACAGAATACACCTGGGAACAAATACTGCACTCCCATATATGGCTGATCTACTGCCTTTCACACCCTAAGACTTATGTAGGTCCAAAAGAATATTTAAAACAACTAGCAACTGAATCAATTCAGGAAACTTTTGCCAATGCCAGAGTCAAAAGATTGATAGGAACATGGGAACTTGTATGGGGTGTGGCTATTTATCAATTTCCAACTTCTGAAGTGAATGACAACACACTGTACATTGCCAAGTACAATGATAACAACCCAGAAAAAGATACTTATGTTCTTTGTATAGCTGGTACAAATATGAAGTCATTGTACAGTCTGATGTTTCAAGACTGCGATCTATTCTCAACTAAAAAGTGGAATAATGGTAAACCTTGGGACAGCCGAGCAAATTATGAGGCTACTACTGAACCCTCACTCTCTTCAGGATTTACCAGGGGTTTAAATGTGGTACTTAACAAGGCTAAGGATAGTAATGGTGGTTTGGTTATGGATGCTCTCCAGAACATAACCAGTCGCTCTACTAAACCAATAGATCTTTTTGTAGTAGGCCACAGTTTAGCAGGTGCATTGGCTCCACTTACGGCTCTATCATTATTTGAACGTCCGTCAGAATGGGATAGCAAAGGTATAGCTACAATAAAAGTTTTTTCCCTGGCAGCCCCAACTCCAGGAAACAAAGCTTTTCAGACCTATTATGCCTCAAAACTTGGTGGTGAGAAAACTCAACGTTTATGGTCTCCTATTGATATTGTTCCTAATTTTGCCACAAAGCAAGGTCTTGACAACACTGGAACAATTTATGAGCCTGATATTCCCTCGACTCCGTTGGTTGATGTTTTCTGTTCAGTATGGAATAGGACGATTGAACACCATGACTTTCAATACATTACCACTCAACCGCCTTATTCTGGACAGATAAATAATGACTTCCGCATCAAACATATTAACCAATATCCAGAAGTAAAAGAGTTTCTTGTGGATCAGTGTTCTGGAATGATAATGTACGTCTTTCTGAAGAGCTTAGAGCAGTTAGAAGAAATTCCAGGTATTGGTAACGTTATGTCACTCTTTGACGATACATTAGAAAATACCATCGAGTTAGGGAGTTCTATAATCTCAAAATCTTTGACTGAAATCATTGACGAAGGTGTGACGGTAGACCTGATTGATGAGAAAATTGAGTCAGTGTTTGAGGAAGTGCTTGATCAGATATGGCCTATGCCATTACCATTCTCACCTGTTTCTTTGATTATGTCTGCTCTTCCTAGTGGCTTAATTAATGGTGAAAGCATTTATAATCTCATGGATTGGTATATGCAGTTCTTTTACCAGCACACAGATGAATATATTACACATTACGGTATTCAAGAGTTTTTTGAACTCAAAGGAAAGATTACAAGTCAAGTAGATGCAAAACTTGGTAAGGAAGAGAACAAGAAGCAAGAAGCCAATACTATTCTAGTGAATTATGGTAAAGCCAAGAATGACGATATTAAAGATTTGTATCGTGGGGAAGGCAAGCTACTAGAAAATATATCTGATGTTGTCGCACAACTCAAACAATCAGGTGATGTAGAGAGAAATGCACAGCCTCTAATTTTAATAGTTGAGAAAAAAGGCTGATGAGAATTTTTGGGTTAAGCTACATCTAATTTTTAGATCGTAGCTACCCAAATAATATTCTCAATTACAACTAAAAAATTAATATAATCTTGCCAATATTTCTGGTTATTTTCCTCAATTTGGTATTTTATATCATGTCCGGATAATCAGTGATAAAAAAGTTTTTGTTTGTAGTAAACCTCTAGCCCTAACGGTAGATAGGGCTAAAGCCGAAGTACAAGCTGTAATTATAACTATTCAACCGGACATGATATAACTTTACTTGGAAGGGAAGGAAATNGTATTTTATATCATGTCCGGATAATCAGTGATAAAAAAGTTTTTGTTTGTAGTAAACCTCTAGCCCTAACGGTAGATAGGGCTAAAGCCGAAGTACAAGCTGTAATTATAACTATTCAACCGGACATGATATTAGTAACTAAATTTTCTCAGAAAGTTCATATTAATGTTCACAACATAAAGTATTGACAAATAGAGAATAATATATCATCATTATTAAATAAAATCAAATAATTCTTAAGCCAGAAGTCAAAAAACTTTAACAATTAGGAAATATAGTAATGACAGAAACAAAACGAGCTATAGTTGTAGGAGCTGGATCGTCTGGTCTAATAGCTGCCAAAGAACTTCTAGATATTGGTCTGGACTTAACAATTTTAGAAAAGGAAGCAACTTTAGGTGGTGTATGGCACAAATATTGCTGGAAGACTTCCACCCTCACATCTTCCAAGTGGATGACTGAATATGGCTGTTACCCAGCACCAAGTGAATATGCTGACTTTATGAAGCCAGAAGAAATGATGGAGTATCTCAGCTCATTTACTAAACATTATGGGTTAGAAGATAAAGTTCACTTTGGAGTTGAAGTTAAGGCGATAGCTCGCAGCACTGATGGCAATGGCAAATATGATGTAATTACTGATAAGGAAACTTACAGTGGTTACGATTATGTAGTTATTAGCACTGGCTTACATGGCAAACCAGTTCTTAGAGAAGTTCCAGGACTAGATAAGTTTACTGGTACTATAATGCACGGATTCAAGTATAAAGACCCAGAAGAATTTCGGGGTAAAAAAGTAGTGTGCATGGGTCTTGGTGAAAGTGGCATTGGAATTAGCTCTGAAATTAGCAGTGTAGCAGCTAAAACTGTTGTGGCAGCAGGTGCTTTTAATTTTGCTCCTCGAGTTTATCCTTATACTAATAAACCTTTCGATCAGATACAGTTCTGGCCAATAGGTCAATATATTAAGGACTACCAGGAATTATTGACTGTCCAAATGAGTTGGATTACTCGCCTACCAGAGCCATTACGAACTGCTTATGCAAACAGGCATCCTTGGTTACAAAACTTGCCTAAAGAATGGCTGCCAACAGCGTATATTCCCAACTATTGGGCAGGTAAATACTGGCCTAAACCTAACAGCAATTTTGGAGATGTTAGTGGTAACCTGACTCGACCAAGTGCTAATCCTGATGACATCATATATTTAGTTCAGAGTGGTAAGATTACAGCAAAGGGTAAGGTACAACGCTTTGATGAAACAGGTGCTTACTTCCCAGATGGCAGTAGAGAAGAAGTAGATATGGTAGTAGCTAACACAGGGTTTAAGCCTGGAGCTGCCTTAATCGAGTTTCCTGATAACTGGCAATACCGACACCAAGAATTGTATAAAGGCTGTTTCCACCCTGATATGCCTAATCTAGGATTTGTAGGCTTTGTTCGACCAACTGTTGGTTCGATCCCTGCTATGGCAGAAATGCAGTCACGCTTGGTTGCTCAAGTTTTTTCTGGTGAGTGTAAGTTGCCAGAGAAAGAAGAATTGAGAAAATTAACTAAAAAAGAAGCTGATGCTCACGCCAAGAAAAATCCAAAAATGACAGAGCGTTGGCCTCACGTCTATTTCTTCGATCAATGGATGGAAGACATAGCAGAACTACTTGGTACTCAACCTAAAATTTGGCAGCACCTCAGTTCTTGGAAGCAACTTCAAGGTTTTCTATTGGGAGCGCCAATGCCGTTACGTTTTCGTCAATATGGAACTGGAGCAGTTCCAGGTGCTCGCGAACGTTACGCTGAAAGGATTAATCAAGTTTATGGAACTCGTCNCTATTTCTTCGATCAATGGATGGAAGACATAGCAGAACTACTTGGTACTCAACCTAAAATTTGGCAGCACCTCAGTTCTTGGAAGCAACTTCAAGGTTTTCTATTGGGAGCGCCAATGCCGTTACGTTTTCGTCAATATGGAACTGGAGCAGTTCCAGGTGCTCGCGAACGTTACGCTGAAAGGATTAATCAAGTTTATGGAACTCGTCCTCAGTCTAATCTATTACCTTTTCTGGCAATTGGTCTTTTGTTCCCTTATATCCTATCTATAATTGTTTCTGCAATCTGTTTTTGGGGAGCTAACTTATCACCAATAATAAGTATTGCTTCAGGGTTACTGTTTTATACTTTATATATGACAGTAGATTTATTCAGGTTTGTGGTGGGATTTTTACCACTCACATTACCGAGTCTAATTGCACTAGGACAAACTTTGCCTTGGCAAAATTATGACAATGACACTATGATGCCTTTGATCTCTTTTCCTGAAGAAAACAGATTGGATTACACTAATCCCAGAGTATTTGAAAATGACGGAATTCCTCAAAGTGAATTATTAGAGCGCGAAATGGCTGGTAACAGTTAATTATTTGGTTCGTTGAACTTAAGAAAATATAATTGGCGATCGCGCCATAGCTTTATCTGCTAAGATAATTTATCAATACCTGTAAGGATTATCTATAATCTTTACAGGTATTTTATTGTTAAAAGTTGTCTCATATAGAATCCGGGTAATTAGTTATCGTATTGCGGAGGAGTCATATCAAATCCGGTTAAACAGTTATAGATTGGTTAAATCGTAATTGAGTCAGGAGGTAGGGACGTTGCATGCAACGTCCGTACGGAGTCAGGAGGAGAGAGAATTACAAAGATGAGTGTAGTTATGACGATTCGAGAATTTTTTTATGTCCAATCAAGCGGATTTGATATTACATCATAATTTTTGATTTATTCCTACAAGAAAAAATATAAATTCCATAAATTCTGGAAATAATATCAAATCCGGTAGTATCGGTGTAAAAAAGCGTAGAAACCGGGTTTATATAAAATGCCGACTATAACTGACATTTATCCCCCATAAACCCGGTTTCTTATAATACTCCGAAGCCAACGGATTTGATATAAAACCTTTGTTCTTCTTTAATATTTATGTTTTTCTTCCCCCTATTCCCTGCTCCCTGTGTTATGACTGTAGCAATATTGTATGAAATTGGTATTAACCTTAAACATTTAACTCTTTGCGCCCTAAAATTCCTACACAAGCTAATAAAACTTGGAAAATCAATCCCACAACAATTAATATTCCAACCCACTCTAAGTATGGTATGTATGGAAACTTGCTAACTATTTCATCAATTATTTGAGTATTAATCGGCTGAATAACCTCAAAATAGTGTTGATAAAGGAATACATACAATATAGCAAATTCAGAGACAAACGTTACATAAGATAACCTCCGTAAAATCACTACCATTGAGAGAGCAAACTGATTAACTGTCAACTCATAAGCATTTGTTCGCTTTCTAAGCTCTGGCAATGTTAAATAATTATACTGATTCACAACTTCTGAAGCTTGGCCAACCCATTTAAGAATATTATCAGGACGTAAACCATTAATTAAAGCACGACGTCGTGCTTGTTTGTTATACTTATTAATAATGTCAAAAACATCTATATCTGGCCATAGATACTGTATTGAACCATCTAATGCTAGAACAGACCTAGTAAGTTTTAAAAAATCCCAGTTAGTAGGGATTCTATAACCGAAAGCAACATCAACTACTCCTTTAATAGCTCCACCTAAAGATTTTTGCCGAAATGGTATTCCTTTAACCCTAGCTTTGACATACCAGTTCTCAAACTGACGCCCCATCTCTACTCGCACTCTATCAATATCCACTTTAGGAACGCCGACACCAAATCGAATATAGTAATCAGCTGCTTTGGTAAAATTTCCTTCCCCTAAACCATTAATATAGTTCAAGTAAGTATTCCTTAATTCTGCTTCCAAAGAACCTGTACTGCCGTGGTCAATCAGCACAAACTTGTTATTACGCAACAATATTATATTACCTGGATGTAAATCAGCATGAAATAGATTGTCTTCAAATAGTTGTCGGAAGAAGGACAAGTATATCCTTTCCCCAAGTTTGACTCGATTAATATTATTTTCTTCCTCCCATTTCACAGCTAGAGAACGTTTATTTGCTAAGGCTTTGATATAGTCTGACATCATTACACCATTTATAAACTCCATTACTAAAATCCGACGTTTAGAATATTTTTCGTATATCTTCGGCACAAAAACTTTATGTTCTTTCAGAGACTTTTTCATCCTGATAGTGCTGCTTGCTTCATATCTGAAATCTAGTTCTTCTTGAAAGGTTTTTTCCAATTCTGTGATAAATTCACCCCAACCTAAATAAGTAGCAATATTCAAGAAAATTAATATATTAACCAGACCCTTAATTACTTCTAAATCTCGCTTGAAAGCATTTTCTAAACCAGGACGCTGAACCTTGACAACTACAGGAATTTGTTTTTTACGCAAAACAGCAGTATGAACTTGAGCAATAGAAGCTGCTGCTAGGGGTTCCTCATCAAAAACTGTAAAAACTTTCTTCAAAGGAACACCCAATTCTGACTCAACAGTTGAGCGTACAGCATCAAAAGGAAAACCAAGTGCTTCAGACTGTAAATTGCGTAAGGAATCACATATAGGTTCTGGCAAAAGATCTGTTCGTAGTGCTAAGACCTGACCTGCTTTTACCCAAAAACCACCAAAATCTTCAAATATTTCTCGCAATTGAGATGCTGTTTTTTCCATATCTGGTTTGCGAGTAAACCTGCGCCACTGTACACCTAAAAAATAAATAATGAATCGCCGAAGAACATAAGGAGTAGTGACTCGTCGCTCCTCTATTTTTTCTACAATCTTGACTTTTTTTCTTTTCCTTTTTTCAATCAGTTGTGTTGGAATATATTTCTTGTTTACCATTCTATCATACTCTTAGAAAAGACGTAGCTTTCTGTTTATAATTTTGATTTCGGCTCTAAATATAAAATATAGTTTATATTCAGCATATTTCTATATAAATTTAATTGCAATAGTTGAAATAATTAAAATATTAAACATTAAGTAGAATATCAATT
>NZ_LGSU01001161.1 GCF_002260545.1 Hydrocoleum sp. CS-953
AAATTCTCAATTCTGCATTCTCCATTCTTTTAATTTTGAGATTTAGTATTTTTAATAATTGCATGAAGAATAGAAATTAATTCATTAGATTCATTTAATAAAGGAAGTAATCTTTGTTCTAGTTCTTTTTCTGTTGCAATTAATATTTTTAACCAGTAATTAGTCTCTCTAGCTTCCTTGAGAGAAATATTCATTTTATGGATAAAATCGGCTTTACTTTCTGCGTTTTGTGCTTCCTCAATATTCGCGCCTATGCTCGTCCCAGAGCGTATTAATTGTTTACTCAAATCATACCCTGTCCCACCATTTTCTCTCAAAAACTTGCAAAGCTTTACTATTCTTATGCTAAAATTTAGAGTCCTATCCTGTATATCTTTTTTTGCCATAGCCATATTAGGTTCTATTTATTCTAAATTCTAAATTCTGAGTAATTATTCTGAATTCTAAATTCCCAATAATTCTAAATTCTGATAATTATTCTAAATTCCCAATAATTCTAAATTCTAAATTCTGAATTCTAAATTCACCAAAAATTCTGATAATGAAAGTTTCCTCTCAATTTCTGACTCCCCAAAGTTTTCTAGAACGTAGTGTCGCAGCATTTCGTGACAAAGATGCTATAGTTTACCGTTCCTCTAGATGGACTTATGCGCAATTTGCCACTAGAGTTAATAAACTAGCAAACGCCTTAAAAAATTGGGGGTTACAAAAAGGCGATCGCGTAGCTTTCCTTTGCCCCAATATTCCACCCATGCTAGAAGCACATTTTGGTGTTCCCCTAGCAGGAGGAGTTTTAGTCGCTATTAATATTCGGTTAGCTGCTAAAGATATTTCTTACATCCTGAATAACTGTGGAGCGCGTCTATTATTTGTCGATACAGAATTATCTCACCTGGTAGCATCAGTGCGGGATAAGTTGGAAAGTGTAGAAGAAATTATCAATATAGTAGATACTGAAATAGAAATAACAGGAGAAAAATTACCAGGAACAGATTATGAAACCTTTTTAACTACAGGTACATCAGACCCTCTACCTTCTCCCCTCGCAGACGAAAACGAACCAATTTCTATCAACTACACCAGTGGCACCAGTGGTCAACCAAAGGGAGTAGTATATACCCATCGTGGAGCTTATCTCAATGCTTTGGGCGAAGTATTGGAATTAGGCATGAATAATAACAGTGTCTATTTGTGGACCTTACCCATGTTTCACTGCAACGGTTGGTGTTTTACCTGGGGAGTCGTTGCGGTGGGTGGTACTCATATTTGTATGAGAAAATTTTTCCCCAATACCGTAGTCTCCTTAATTATGGATGAGGGAGTGACTCACTTCTGCGGTTCTCCTACAATATTAATTGCTCTCGCCAATGACCGCGCCATTAAAAAATTACAGCTTTCTCACCCCCTGCGAGTTGCCACAGCAGGGGCGCCACCTTCTCCTACTATTATTCAGACAATGGAAGAATTGGGAGTAGATATTACTCATGTTTATGGTTTAACGGAAACCTACGGACCTCATAGCGTCTGTGAATGGCAAGCACCTTGGGATAATTTACCAATGGCGGAAAGGGCAAAGTTGAAAGCTAGACAGGGAGTGCCTTATATTCATGCTGCTCAACTGCGGGTAGTAGACAAAGATATGCAAGATATACCTGCTGATGGAGAAACAATGGGAGAAGTTGTCATGCGTGGTAATAATGTCATGCAGGGATATTTTAATGACCCGGAGGCGACTGAGTGGGCGTTTCGCGGTGGTTGGTTTCATAGTGGAGATTTGGCAGTGATGTATCCTGATGGTTATATGGAATTACGCGATCGCGCCAAGGATATTATTATTAGTAGTGGTACGAATATTTCGACTATTGAGGTGGAGAGAGCAATTTACAAACATCAAGCAGTTTTGGAAGTGGCGGTTATTGCTATCCCGGATGAGAAACGAGGGGAGGTGCCGAAAGCTTTTGTGACTTTGAAACCTGATGAAACTGTGACAGGAGCAGAAATTATTGATTTTTGTCGGCAGAATTTGGCACAGTTTAAGGTTCCGAAAGCGGTTGAGTTTATAGAGTTGCCAAAGACTGCTACGGGTAAAGTGCAGAAATATTTATTGCGGGAAAAAGAATGGGTTGGTTATGAGAAAAGGATTCACTGACACTTTAGGTAGTTGCTAATTAGGTGCTGAATAAGTCTTATGGGTGAGGGTAGGAGTCAGGAAATTGTCTGCGTTGTTCAATTGCAGGATAGAAGAAGGAGTCAGGAGTCAGGAGTCAGGAGTCAGGAGGGAAGAGGGTAGTGCGTCAAGGAAGTGTGGTCAGGGTAGTCCAGTAGGGTGCGTTAACGAAGTGTAACGCACCCCCAAATCTTATAATGTTTCGGTAATGATGAGCGCGGTGGGTTAGCGCCAGCATAACCAACCCTACTAGACTGACACAGCCAAAACTGTGCATTAGATTTTTTCGTAATCACCCCATCACCCTATCACCCCATCACCCCATCACCCCATCACCCCATCACCCATTTTCCGCGTTGCACCATTTAAGGTGTGTCAGTCCACTACTAGCTTTAACTCTGATTACTTTTGACTTTTGACTTTTAACTGTCTAATTCCCGCCGCCCCTCTAACGCTCTCGCCAAAGTCACCTCATCAGCATATTCTAAATCTCCTCCCATGGGCAAACCAAAAGCAATGCGCGTCACTTTTGTAAAAGGTCTCAACAATTGACCGACATATAAAGTAGTAGTCTCTCCTTCCACACTCGGACTAATAGCAATAATCACTTCCTGAATATTTCCCTGACTCACTCGCCGTACCAATGGTTGAATAGTCAACTGTTCGGGACCAATACCATCCATCGGCGAAATGACTCCTCCCAGAACGTGATATTCACCTTTATATTCCCGTGTTTTTTCCAAAGCAATTAGATCGCGGGAGTCAGAGACAACACAAATAACCTCTTTATCTCGTTGAGGGTTACGACAAATTTCACAAATAGGTTCAGCAGATAAATGGAAACATTTCTGACATAAACCCACTTTTTTCCTGGCATCAACCAAAGCTTGAGCTAAAGCTTGAATTTCCTCTTCCGGGCGCTTAATAATATGTAGTGCCAGACGTTGTGCTGTTTTAGGACCAACTCCAGGCAAACGTTGTAGTTGTTCAATTAATCGTGCTAAAGGTCGAGTATAAATTTTGAACTACCTCCATTTCAGTTATCAGTTATAGCAGGGAATAGGGAATAGGGAATAGGGAATAGTATTAAGTCAATACTCTCAGGAGATGACTTGACTTTGAGCAACAAATAATTCCTGAATACCTGCTTCTGCTAAATCTAAAATTTGATTCAGTTGAGTACGACTAAAACTACCTGCTTCTGCTGTTCCCTGAATTTCAATCAAAGCAGGTTTATTATTCATCACTACATTACAATCAATTTCTGCTGCTACATCTTCAGTATAATNCGTTGTAGTTGTTCAATTAATCGTGCTAAAGGTCGAGTATAAATTTTGAACTACCTCCATTTCAGTTATCAGTTATAGCAGGGGGAATAGGGAATAGGGAATAGGGAATAGTATTAAGTCAATACTCTCAGGAGATGACTTGACTTTGAGCAATAAATAATTCCTGAATACCTGCTTCTGCTAAATCTAAAATTTGATTCAGTTGAGTACGACTAAAACTACCTGCTTCTGCTGTTCCCTGAATTTCAATCAAAGCAGGTTTATTATTCATCACTACATTACAATCAATTTCTGCTGCTACATCTTCAGTATAATTCAAATCTAAATAAGGTTCCCCCTCCAATAACCCTACTGACACAGCAGCAACTTGATGCACAATAGGCGATCGCTCTAACTCTCCTTTGTCTATTAATTTGCTAATAGCATTTGCCATTGCCACAAACCCCCCAGTAATAGAAGTAGTGCGAGTACCTGCATCTGCTTGTAAAACATCAGCATCAACTATTATGGTGCGTTCCCCTAATAAATTCATATCTAGAGAAGCTCTCAAACTACGTCCAATCAATCTTTGAATTTCTTGAGTTCGCCCAGATAGTTTCATAAATTCTCGTTGTTGACGTTGGGGAGTTGCACCAGGTAACATTCTATATTCTGCGGTTAACCAACCCTGACCTGTATCTGCCAAAAATTTTGGTACTCCTGGTTGAATAGTGACAGTACAAAGTACCTTAGTTTCGCCACACTTAGTTAAAACTGAACTGGTGGCAAATTTAGTGTAATCTAATTCAAAACTGATAGGTCGTAATTGATTTGGTTGTCTACCATCAGGACGTTGCCAAGACATAATATTTTTAATTAATAATTAATAATGGATAATGGATAATTAATAATTCTTGTTCTGCTGATTAAATCTCAAAGCATTTATAGATAAAGGTTTTAGCATTTTTAGGTTTAAAATACCTTGTTTTTCAGCTCTTTATGCTAAAAAAGTTAGCATTTTGGGTAAGAGTTGAGCCAAAAATTACTCCCCTACTCCCCTACTCCTTAAAAAAAGACTTTTTCAGCAAACTCTAATTAATAATTACCTCTACTTAAAAGGGAAATAATTCAACCAAGTGGGGCAATCTTATTTCTTTTTTCTCTGTAAAAATAGAGGCTTTAAACCTAGATTCGATTAATTATCAATTGGTAAAGTTTAGATCATCTAAAAATTAAATATTGACAAATAATAACTAATTACTCAGAATTAAGTTTCTCTAAGATTTGTTCTTGAACTTGAGTTACTGATTTTTCCCCATCAATAGTAAGTAATGTTTTGCGATATTGATAATATTCCAAAATTGGAATAGTACGCTCATAAAATAAATCTACCCGACGCTGCATAATTTCTGGATTATCATCAGTACGCCCTCGCTCTAAACATCTACTCATAAATTTTTCCTCAGACACTTTTAAATAAATTGCCCAATCTAATTTTTGCCCCAAGTCATCTAACAAAAAATGTAATTCCTCTGCTTGAAAAGCTGTTCTAGGATAACCATCCATTAACCAACCCTCACTAACATCAGACTCTAAAAGTCGTTGACGCACAAACTGAATCATTGTCCTGTCTGGTACTAAATCTCCCTTTTCCACATAAGGTTGTGCCACTTGGCCTAATGTTGTTTGAGTAGCGATCGCCTCCCTGAGTATATTACCAATAGAAATCAAAGGAATCTGTAGATACTGACATAGTAATTCTGCTTGAGTTCCTTTCCCCGCACCTGGACCACCTAAAATTATTAGTCTCACCACAATGTACAATTGACTGTTCTATATATATATCTTGTATATAGCATTTCTCAAGTTAGTGAGGTAAAATCGTTTTTCTTCTTTTCTATTCCCACCGAACCAGAATTACTACTCCCTGCTCCCTACTACCTCAAACTTGGACATATATATAGTGTTAAATTTGTTCTATAATCAAAAAAAGCACTATATATTGTAAAATGAATATTGTCCTAGGGCAAGCTTTCAGTCCAGCTTAGTAGTTGGAAAAATCAGTATAGTACCAAAAATAGATTTCTCAATTTTAATTTTCATAATGGTTGCACAATTACAAACCCCTGCTCTAAACGTCGCTAGTGATTTACCTTATACTATTCCTGGTCTAGTACAGGTATTCACAAGTGGTCAACGTAATTTCTTTACTGATGTTATGGCTCAAGCTTTGAGGATAGCTGGCCAAGGTACATCTGTATTGATTGTACAATTTCTCAAAGGGGGACTTAAGCAAGGACACGATAAACCAACGCAATTAGGGCAAAATCTTGATTGGGTTCGCTGTGGTGTTCCTGGTTGTATTGATACGTCGGATATAGATGAAAGTCAAAAAAATTCACTACTTGATTTGTGGGGCTATACTCAAGCAGTCGTAGCTGAAGGAAGATATGAGTTAGTAGTTCTTGATGAATTAAGTTTAGCAGTTAATTTTGGTTTAATTCCTGAGAGTGAGGTATTAGATTTTCTAGAAAAGCGCCCTTATAATTTAGATGTAATTTTGACTGGACCAAATATGCCTGAAGAAATTTTGCAGATGGCAGACCAAATTACAGAAATTCGTCGTAGTCATAGACCATAATTTCAGTTAACAGTTAGCCTCCTATGGTCGTAACTGCGTTAACAGTTATCAGTACCGACCACTAAAGTTAGAGGTTCGAGACCTGATTTATTGGTCAATAGAAAGCAGGAATTATCAATAAATTTTCCTTAATTAATTCCGTAGGGGTTTGGTTTCCAAACCCTGTCTAGACTTCGATAAAAGAATGTTCAGGTTATTTTTAGAGAGTTACTAAATTAACATCACAAGAATTAAAAGGTGGCGATCGCTACTAACTATGCCACAAGAAACTTTTTCGGTAACAACAGAAAATTTCCAGTCTAAAAATTTAATTTAATACTACTAAACCGACATAACTAAAATGGTTAAATAAGCGTAGGTTGGGTTGAGGAACGTTAGCGAAGCTTATCCGAAGGATAAACCCAAAAATGCTAAGGTTTTGTTTGTTTTTGTTAGGTTTCACTTCGTTCTACAAGAGCCTAAATTTTAGGTGTATCATGGCATTAGGTTAAAGTAAACTTTTAGGAATAGTAGAATAAATATAATAAATATAATAAATCATCGCAATTTTTGGTTATTTAAACAGCAAAAAATCTTACCAGAGTTATCGTCAAATGAAAACTTTATTGAAGTGGACGGTTGCAGAATATCATCATCTCATTAATACGGGAATATTAGTTGACCGACAGACAGAACTTTTGCATGGAGAAATAGTAGAAATGTCACCGGAAAGTCCGATACATACTCAAATTACAGAAACTACTGTTGAATATTTACGTTTTCTACTAAAAGGGTTAGCTTATATTCGAGAAGCACATCCTATTACTCTTTCTAATTCTGAACCTCAACCTGATATTACTATTGTTCGTCCACCTAGAAATAATTATCGTCAACGTCATCCATATCCTGAAGATATTTTTTGGTTAATAGAAGTTGCTAATACGACTTTAGCTTATGATTTAGGAGAAAAAAAGCAAGCTTATGCACAAGCTGGAATTTCAGAATATTGGGTAGTAGATGTAGAAAATCAGCAAATTTATGTTTTTCGACATCCTAAAACTGATAATTATGAGTCGGAAGTTATTTTTCGGCAAGGAAAAATTAATCCCTTAGCATTTCCAGATATTTCTGTTTCAGTTAATCGTTTTTTTACAGAAAATTAGCTACATAAAAATTTTCTGTTAAGACTAGCGATCGCCTGATTTATTCAAAAGGAAATTGATACCATAAATCATTTTTATTTTCACTTTTAGGTGTATCTTGAAAGATTATTGGTAAAATTTATTCTACAATAAGAGAGAAAATGTTAATATTTATATTTAGATAAATTTTGTATTTTTTTAGATATAAATAATCATAC
>NZ_LGSU01001162.1:0-7317 GCF_002260545.1 Hydrocoleum sp. CS-953
ATATAGTATAGTAATCCTAAATGATTTGTGAGAAAAAACGGTAGGGGTTTGGTCTCCAAACCAAAGCATCAAGTGATTTGGAGACCAAACCCCTACGATAAAATCTTACAACCTATTTAGGATTGCTATATCAATAGATTTGTTACTCTTTCAAATAAAGATTAGAGTTATTTTATCACTATTATTTACAAGAGCAAATTTTTCTACTGTCTCTAGTTTTCAAGACGTTACAGCTAGAGAAATTTTGCTCATAGAACTCAGGTCATTTCAGTTAGCCTCCTGTCGGAGGAGCTACGCTTTTCATGTCGCGCAGCGAAACAGTTAGCCTCATAAGGTCGTAACTGCGTTTTTTCGTATAGGGAATGCTCCGCAAATATGTCGCGCAGCGAGACATTACCTCTGAATGTTTGCGCAGCATGACCTAGGAAACTCAGAGGCTTGACATAAAGGAATATTCTCTTTTTTTATCCTCTTCAAAGGGGAGGCTTGAGACCTTTTTTTTTGGTCAACATCAATTTTCTAATAGTCCAGAATATAATTTTAGATAAATATAGTGATTTGATTACTGATGTTTGGCCATAAACTAGAAAAGTCTACCCAAAACCAACAGAAAAAACCTAAATAATAATTGGATATGCTGAAAAACTTATTATCTCAAGTTATATTATTTCCCTGCTGGTCTCAAAAATTAATTAGCTCCCTCCTGGACAAGGCCAACTTTAATAACCTATTCCTTAATGGCTCGTTTCGCAAATCACTCAAATTTTGCCTTTGCCTAACTACCTTATGTTTCTTATGTTTTGGCCTTGCACCCAGTATGGCCTTAGCAAAGGAATCTACTCCTGACCAAAAAATCTCAATCAAACCCTACTTAGACCGAGTAATTAAAAAAGTAACAGAATTTCGCCTCAATAATGGCATGAAATTCATTGTTCTAGAACGAAATAATGCCCCTGTCATATCCTTTGCTATTTATGCTGATGTGGGTGGAGCAAATGAACCAGATGGAAAAACAGGTGTAGCTCACTACCTGGAACATTTAGCTTTTAAAGGTACAAAAAAAATCGGTACAAAAGACTATGAAGCAGAACAACCAACTTTAGATAAATTAGACCAGATATTCGCACAAATTCAGGAAGCTAGCACAGATGGCAAAACTGAACAGGTTGCTCAACTCAAAGCAGACTTTGAGAAAGCTCAAAAGTTGGCATCTGAATATGTGAATCAAAATGAGTTCTCGAAAATTGTCAAACAAGCAGGAGGAGTCGGACTGAATGCTGCCACCTCCGCAGACTATACCCAATACTTTTATAGTTTACCTGCCAATAAATTAGAATTATGGATGTCTTTAGAGTCAGAAAGATTTCTAGACCCAGTATTTAGGGAATTTTACAAAGAAAAACAAGTAATTATGGAAGAGAGGCGATCGCGAACCGAAAATTCACCCGTTGCTCAATTATTAGAACAATTCCTCGATAAAGCTTTCCTAGTACATCCTTATGGTCGCCCTGTCATTGGTTATTCAGAGGATATCCAAAATTTAACCAGAGAAAATGTTCGGGATTTTTTTGATACTCACTACGTTCCTAGTAATTTAACTGTCGGGATAGTTGGAGATGTTAACCCTAAAGAAGTCAAGAAATTAGCAAAAAGATATTTTGGTCGTTACAAAGTCAAACAAAGACCGCCTAGAGTCAACATTGTCGAACCTACCCAAACCGAAACACGGGAAGTAACGATGAAGTTAAAATCCCAACCTTGGTATATAGAAGGTTATCATCGACCAGCAGTGAATCATCCCGACAATGCAATTTATAATATGATTGCTAGTATTATGAGTGATGGTCGTACTTCTCGCCTATATCAGTCATTAGTTGAGGAACAAAAAATTGCACTCGTCGCCAGAGGGTTTAGTGGTTATCCGGGAAGTAAATATGCACATCTGATGCTCTTCTATGCCATGACTTCTCCTAATAGTAATATAGATGAAGTAGGATCGGCTTTGCAAACAGAAATTGAAAGGTTAAAAACAGAGTTAGTTTCTGAGCAAGAATTAGAACGGGTAAAGACTCAAGCGCGAGCAGGTTTATTGCGTTCTCTTGATTCTAACATGGGTATGGCCACTGCTCTCTTAAGCTACGAAGTTAAAACAGGTTCGTGGCAAAATCTATTTAAAGAGTTGGATGCCATTAATGCTGTAACTAGAGAAGATATTCAGCGTGTTGCTCAAGAAACTTTCGTGGCAGAAAACCGCACTATTGGGAGACTACTTCCTAAGTCTAGTAGGGTGCGTTAGGCGCTTACCAAAAACTAAGGTTGAACTGTCAAACATATAGGTTGCGCCGTAACGCACCGTCAATAAGTTGATCTGGATCTAAAATGGTGCCCTGCGACGGACTGTTGAATCCATTTCACAGTCTAGATTTTCACCGTCTAACGCACCCTACTAGCAGTCCAGTAGGGTGCGTTAGGCGCTCACCAAAAACTAGGGTTTAACTGTCAAAAATATAGGTTGCGCCGTAACGCACCGTTGATCTGGATCTAAAATTGTGCGTTACGACGGATTGTTGAGTCCATTTCACAGTCTAGATTTTCACCGTCTAACGCACCCTACAATAATGAACTGCTGTGTTGGGTTTCGGTTCCTCAACCCAACCTACAAAATCTACTTTTACCTCTAATATAACAACAACAAACTATGCTCTCTAACCAAAAGAAAACTACTCAATCAAAACTTGTCTTAACAGCATTTTTAGTAATAGTATTGCTGTTATCTATTCTAGGGCGAATACCAGCTATCGCTCTAGCACCGCCAAAACATTACACCGAACTAGAATTTCCACCATTGCCAGAATTAGAGATACCAGATTATACTCGCTTTCAACTTGATAATGGCATAATTGTGTATCTCATGGAAGACCATGAACTTCCCCTAATTGGTGGACGCGCCATATTTCGCACAGGTTCGAGATTTGAACCAGAAAACAAAGTAGGGTTAGCAGACTTAACCGGAACTGTTATGCGTACAGGAGGCACAATTCAACACACCCCCGAACAAATAAACGAACTACTCGAACAAAAAGCAGCAGCAGTCGAAACAGGTATCGGCGGTACTGCTGGTAGTGCTAGATTTAGTTGTCTCACTGAAGACTTGACAAAAGTATTCGGATTATTTGCCGAAGTTATTCGCGAACCCGCATTTACTGAAGAAAAATTAGAGCTTGCTAAACAACAATGGCAAGGTAGTATTTCTCGTCGGAATGATGACCCTGGCTCTATTGCTGGTCGTGAGTTCCAAAAATTGATTTATGGTGAAGAGCACCCCTATGCTCGAACTGTTGAATATGAAACCCTCAACAATATTTCCCAGGAAGATTTAATTGATTTCTATGCCAAATATTTTCATCCTGAGAATATGATTTTGGGAATAGTCGGAGATTTTAAGACTAAACAGATGCGATCGCTGATTAAAGAACAACTAGGGGACTGGGAACCAAGCAGTAAAGGAGTAAAACCACTTCTACCAACTGTTACTCAAGCTGAAGTCGGTGATATATTTTTTGTCGAACAACCTCAGCTCAATCAAAGTTATATACAAATGGGTCATTTGGGCGGAAAATTAGATAATCCTGATTATACAGCTTTGAGCGTAATGAATAGCGTTCTCAATGGTTTAGGAGGGCGTTTGTTTAATAATATTAGATCGCGCCAAGGTTTAGCTTATTCTGTTTCTGCTTATTGGAGTCCTAACTATGATTATCCAGGAGTATTCGTCGCTGGTGGTGAAACTCGTTCCGATGCAACTGTACCATTTATCGAATCTGTTAAAGAAGAAATTGAACGTATCCGCACTCAACCTATTACAGAAGAGGAACTTCAGCACGCTAAAGATTCTACCCTCAATTCCTTTATTTTCAACTTTCAAGATCCTGCTCAAACTTTATCCCGTTTGATGCGATATGAATATTATGATTATCCTCAAGATTTCATTTTCCGTTATCGCCAGGAATTGGAAAATATTACAGTTGCAGATGTACAGAGAGTAGCTAAAAAATATTTGCAACCAGAGAAAATGGTAACTTTAGTTGTGGGTAATAAAGAGGGAATTCAACCGCCTCTGAGTAGTCTGGGAAATGGGATTAAAATTACTTCTATAGATATTACAATTCCAGAACCAAGGAGCTAGACACAGATTTTGCCTAGGAGACTGGTCACAACGAAAAGTAGGGACAAATAATCTGCCTAAATCTTGCCAAATAATACCATTACTATCTGGATTTATGTAGGTGTTATATCATGTCCGGTTAAATAGTTATAAATAACGAGAGAGGAGTCAGGAGACAGGAGACAGGAGATAGAAGTCAACCCACCCCTAACCCCGACTGTGGAGGCAGGAGAAAGAAGTTTTTTATCTCTAATTATCCAGACATGATATAACTCCCTCCTATGAACTAGCGATCGCCAGTTCATTTTTATTATACCTAATCATCCGGACATAATATTATAGAAGGATATGCTGTTGCTATCTATATAATTAACTTACTCTCCATCACAGAATTTTTACTATCTTGCCTATAATAACAGCAATAATTTCCTACTTTATCTATATATTACCCTGGCAAAATTGGGGATGGCCTCTCAAACCTTGGCGACGAGTTTCTTTGATAATTCCGATAATAACTGTCGTTCTTACTAATTTAAAATTAGACCTAGCTCCACCTTGGTATTGGTATGCTTCAATTTTAATAACTGCCGGATTTTATATTGCTATTTCCCAAGTCAATCAACAAATTCGATTAACTTATATTAGTCTAGGTTTAATTAATTATGCTTTTGTAATTTGGCTGAATAATTTAGGAGGATCAATTCAGACATTAATTTACGTTACTCCCATCGGATTATCATTACTTTATGTAGCTAAAGTCGATCCGATGCTTAAATTACCTCAAAACAGAAATATTCGTCATAATTTACGACTGTTTGGAAGTGGGATAATTTGTTTTGTCGCTTTATTAGAAAATCAATGGACTGGTTTACTCCCAGGAATAATTAGTATTATTGCAATTTTTGCCGGATTAGGATTACAAACTAGAGCGTTTCTGTATGTAGGAACAGTAACATTGATAGTCAACGTTTTTAATCAATTAATTGTGCTGAATTCTATTTATTCATTTTTCAAATGGATAATAGGTTTAATAGTAGGAGTTGCCTTTATTTGGATAGCTGCTAGTTTTGAAACTCGACGAGAACAAATTAATAATTTATTGCAAAATTGGATAGAAGAATTAGAAGAGTGGGAGTAATTGGGCTAATTTTGGTTGTGATTCAAGCGATATTTCTCACCATTAGACATCTCCAGAAAATAGGGAACAGGAAATAGGGAGAAGTAATATAAAATCCGGTTGAACAGTCGTCATTGCCATGATAGGAAGCAATCTCTTATGTTTAGGAGATTGCTTCCTTCCACTCGTGTAAGTCGCAATGACGCAAGGGATAGTAATTATCCAAATTCCATATAATTGACAATTTATGGATAATAATTGATTTATTTTTGATTTTTGGAGAAGTCTATTAGACATCTCCAAAAATTAGATTTTTACCTAGACAGAATTAGGGTTTCAGATTCTTTTTCGGAGATGTCTATTATGGATAAGTGTTATCTGCCAGATATAAAGTGTTGGACTGTAGGCATAAATAACTACTTATTTTTTCTATGAAATTTTACGATCAGCATTGCATAATTGTGGGATGATTTTGTTAGTAAGGATTGAGCCGAATCCTCCTGTCCCCGTCTCCCCATGTCCCCCTGTCAGGCTTAATCATCCCAGTATTCACCAACGCCTTACGATCTTCAACTATAATCCAAACACTACCAAGAATAGGACCGCTCAAGTCAGAAGACCTCATTTGAAGTTGTAACTGTCCTTCCCATAGATTGTTTTGTACATCATCAGGAAGCGTTATTTCTTTTGTTTGCCAACTCCACCAATCATTAGGCCTGATTTGATATTCCAACTGTGTTTCCGATGGATTGTTTTGTACATAAACAGGAAGTGTTTCTTCTGTTCGCGAACTCCACGAATCATTGGGAGCATCACCGCCGAAAAATGATTGTTCCCAAAAAATATTTCCTTGATCCCAAGGTTCTACCATTCTTAAATCAATGGTGACATTCTCATATGCAGCGAATGATACACTTACTCGGAACGAACGAATTGTTCCGGGTATTGGTTCTGGAACATAGCAATTTGTTAGTCTTGTACTTGGGACAGTGACGTAATCAATACTGTTGCAAACGAAATGTTGATCCTGGGATGTACCAAAAAGAGGGATTTGGTAAACATTCACTAATTCGTTCATCTTCGGCGTTTCTGCTTCATGCCGTTTCTTTACCCATTGATCTACCAATGTCCAGAGATTAGTTCCCGGGTCTGATGTTAAGGCATTAGTTTCCAAGTATGGTATTCTTTCGAGATCAGCTATAAGCTTTCCAATGCTTTCGCCATTAAGAGGCAATAAACCATAACGTTTGACGCAGGAATCTAAAGCACTAGATAGTTCAACCCCTTCATGGTAAAGTTTTTTCAAAAATTGGAACTGATTTGGAATAACCTGCACAGTAAATTGTTTCTGCTCCTGAATAGTACTTTCCTGATAAGCAGTTAAAGTATATGCAGTCGTTTGATAGGGATTTAATTCATAAGTTTCTTCTTCATCAGGATTATTACTCAATTCTATTTGTTGGATTTCATTTTCATCAATATATTCCAAAACCACCATTTCAGCTAGTTTACTTGACCAGGTTAGCGTAACAGTTTCTTCACCATAAATATTAGGTCGATCTAAAGATAATTTTAGACTAGCACCATCACCTAGTTGAATGTCAGGAATTTGTTCGGGCAGGAGTTGTCCATTCAGATTTGATAACTCTGGGATTTGATCGGCTTGAAATACTCCAGATGCGATCTGCTCTGCATTAAGCTCAGGAATTTGTTCAGGCAGGAGTTGTCCATTCAGATTTGATAACTCTGGGATTTGATCGGCTTGAAATACTCCAGATGCGATCTGCTCTGCATTAAGCTCAGGAATTTGTTCAGGCAGGAGTTGTCCATTCAGATTTGATAACTCCGGGATTTGATCGGCTTGAAATACTCCAGATGCGATCTGCTCTGCATTAAGCTCAGGAATTTGGTCAACCTGGAGTTGTCCAGTCAGCTTTGATGCTGGTAAATTGGGGATAAGAGCTGCCTTAAATACTCCAGATGTTATTTGATCTGCACCAAGCTCAGGAATTGTGTCAACGTCTAAACTTCCCTG
>NZ_LGSU01001162.1:7327-7419 GCF_002260545.1 Hydrocoleum sp. CS-953
TTCGGGCAGGAGTTGTCCATTAAGCTTTGATAAATCGGGGATTTGAGCTGCCTTAAATACTCCAGATGTTATTTGATCTGCACCAAGCTCAG
>NZ_LGSU01001163.1 GCF_002260545.1 Hydrocoleum sp. CS-953
AAAATATGCTAAATATCAATCTTAACAATATACCCATCAATAATGTATTATCCTCAAAAATTATCATATCTCGTATTCAATCAGGGTATTGATTATTATTTATTATTGCGAAAACAGTTTTTCTGATTCTCACCTCATCTAGACACACTGGATAAATTAAATTTTGTGGGACTTGTTTAGCCCAACTTAAATCTACAAAAATCTAAAGTACAGTGAGCTTAGTCCATATTATTTGGACTATGAAAACTAAATATTTTTATAGGTAAGTGTAAATATAGACCTCTAATTGTCAACTACAGTTGCTGGCTCGTAGAGATATTCAAACCAGTTACCATCTAAATCCCTACCATAGAAAGAAGCAGTACCATCTCGGTGTTCATGAATTGGTGAAACTTGGACTTCCTGACCTTGAAGTTGTTCGTAGGCTTTTTCCATTTCTGAGCGATCGCTAAACACAAACCCAAAATGTGGCCCTGCTTGGTCATATCCAGGACTTAAAAGTGCGAGTCCATCATCTCCGGCTTTAAGATATGCCCAGTCAGGATCTTTCCAGGCTATCTCCATACCCAGATTTTTATAGAACTGTACTGCTTTGTCAACATCTTGGACGCAGATAGCTACATGGCCTAATCTTTTTAATTTCATAGTTAAAAATTATTAAAATTTATCTATTTCTAAATTTTACTTTGACTACCGTAGATAATATAGTAATTCTATTTTATTGTCTGTTATACCAGGATAGGAATCAGAATTCAGAAATTAGGATTAATTGTGGCTTGAGAGAATTTTTCTATTACTTAACTTGTGAGAATCTATTGAGAATTGCTATACCCGCATTTCTCACATTTTGTAAATAAAATTTACTATTTCAAGGCTCCTACTTCAGTAAAAAGCACTGTTAACTGATAACTGATAACTGAAATGACCCTGAACTTGATAATATGCTATTCAATTTTGCTAACTTACCTTACTGGATACTCCTCGGTGCAGGAATCTTCATGTTCCTGTTCGTAATTTCTACAGGTTTAGGAGAGGAAAACATAGATATTGACAGTGATAATAGTGTTGAATCTTTAGAAATTTTAGGCTGGTTAGGTATTAGTCAAGTTCCACTGATTTTGTTATTAGCAACTGACCTAAGTTTTTGGGGTTTAATTGGTTGGACTTTAAATATTTTGTTTGGTACTCCTAATGGGTTTTTCGGGGTAACTATATTTATTGGTTCAATGATTTTGAGCCTAATTTTAGGTGGTTTTATTGCGAGACCTATCGGAAAAATTTTCTTTCAATCTTTTGGAGAAGATGTCAGTAGCGATCGCCTTCTAGGATGTATTGGTACTGTTAGTTCTAAATTAGTTCCTAAAGAAAATCAAGGAAAAATTGGACAAGTAGATGTCATTGATACAGCTAAAAACCTTGTAACTATTAATGCCAATTTACCATCCTGGGCAACTAAGATTCCTCATCGAGGAGAAAAAATTATAGTGATCGATCGTCAGACTACAAGTTACTTAATTATAGCTAAAGATAGTGTGGATCGAGATAGATGGTTATCTAATTCAAGTAAAAATAAAGATTAGAATTATGGCAGAAGTTAAGTCAGAAGTTGAAAGTCAAAAGTAAGAGTAATACCAGGCGTAATAAATTTTTGCTACAAATATTTAGTTTACCGTTTAGGAGTCAGGAGACAGGAAGACTGAGCCAGAAATATTTAGTTTAAATATCATTTATTGGCTTGAAGATCCCTTTTTAATCAAAGGCAAACCCGATCAAATTATTTAGCGTTGCTGAAGCAGGGGATGAATCTTTGCAGAAAAGATAAATCCTATCTTTTACGAACTATAGCAATCCCCTGTACAATTGTAATATTTTTGTGGTAGGGGCGAACGGCGGTTCGCCCGTACAGGAGTCAGGAGTCAGAAGTTAGAATTTTCAAGGTTTTCCCTCAATCTTAACTATTATAAAAATTCTCACAAATCATTTAGGATTGCTATATGCTCTAAAACTATAATTCCAATACCCTCCCCACACTCGCCATACACCCCACACCTTCCACACTAATTCATCCCACAAATATGCAAGGTAAATTATTTTAGTTACCCTGATTATTTGTAACATTCTTTTTTTTAATTGGTATAATAAAAGATTTATCTATTGTAGTTGATTTAACTTTCAGTTCTGCAAGAAATCTATCAATCAAAATTATAGCTGGAAGTCATTTCAGTTATTAGTTATCAGTACCTCTAGCTGTTTGCGCAGCATGACCTAGGAAAGCATCGGGATTAAAATACGGAATCTTCTTTTTTTATCCTCTTAAAAGAGGAGTCGTAACTACCCAAATTTTGCGGTCATTAGTATATTGGAGCCTTGCTACAGGGTCGCCCATACAGGAGGCTAGAGAAATGCTAACCTTGGTATTCTCAAAATTATTTATGATTTTCTGCATAACTTACTTCCACATGGAACTATAAATTCCCGTATCTAGAAACTCTTTACCTTGGTCAGAAATAAAATTCAAAAATCTCTGATTTTTGTGCCTGGTCATTTCAGTTATCAGTTAGCCTCCTATGGTCGTAACTGCGTTAACAGTACCTCTGGCGCTCGCCATCGAGATTGAAATACTGAAGTTGATTTCTCTTTTGGGAGATTGGATATGGTTAGGTAACCCATCCATCCCATCCTGACGGACTGCTCCGCAAACGACCGCTCTCTTGGTCGATTGGATATGGCGTTAACGAAGTGGCTCTGCAAGAGCGGGAGACCTCGCCATCCCTCGACCGCTTTTTCATCCCCTTGAAAGGGGAGGCTATTGACCTTATTTTCTGGTCAATTTTGAAGAATAAAAAATTTAGAGGGAAAAAAATCATGTTATTTTGGTTAACATTTCTTGAATCATTACCATCAATTTCCAGTCAGGAAATTATCACAAAGGAACTACAACCTAAACCCAAAGAAATTGTTTTATCTGAAAATATATGTATACAGCCAACACTCGCTCAGTTTCCCCAAAATAATAGCACTTTTATCTTAGGAGGAACTGCTGCCGGAATTGTCGGAATTATCTTCTTCTTACTATTAGGATTTTGGGCTTATACAAGAGTCTATCAAATTACTCCCAACAATGAAGCTTTTGTCAGAACAGGTGGCTTTTTAACAAAAAAGAATTCTGTAATTTTATATGGTAGCTGTATCGTACTACCAGGTTTTCACGAACTTACTAGAGTTCCAATGCGAGAGATTTCTATTGATGTAGAACGTACCGGAAACTTAGCAGTAAGAACTCAAGATTATCTTCGGGCTAATATGCGAGTTACTTTTTATGTCTGCATAAATGCTGATGAACAAGATGTAAAAACTGCTGCATCTAGATTATCAAAGCAAGGAATAATTTCTCCAGAAGATATTAAAGATGCTCTAGAAAAACGCGCTGATGATGCAATTCGAGCAGCAGCTAAAAAGAAGAAATTGGCAGAAATTGATTCTGATAAATTGGGGTTTGCAGATGAAGTTTTCAATCTAATTCAACCAGACTTAAAAAAAGTTGGTTTAACACTAAATAATATTGCTATTTCCGAAATCGAAGAAAGTGACACTTATGATACTAATAACTTCTTTGATGCTCAAGGCGTCAAATTACGCACCGAAACAATTCAACAATCAATCAAAGAAAAACAAGAAGTAGAACTAATAACAGAAAAAGAACGAAGAGAGTTAGAATTAAATACCCAAATAGCAATTAAACAAAAAGAATTAACCGCCAGAAAAAAAGCTATCGAAATTGAAAAAGAACAAGAAACTGCTCTACTAGAACAACAACTAGAATTAGAATCATTAAGAGCACAAAGATCCAGGGAAATTCAAGAAGCAAAAGATATTGAAGCTGCCAACGAACAACGAAACAAAATATTGCAGACAAAAGCAATTGAAGAAGAAGAAATCAAGAAAAAATTAGCAGTTCAACAAAGTCAAATTGAAGCAGATATTGCCCTAGAAGAACAACAGAAAAAACTCAAAGTTACTCAAGAATTACAAAAACAAGAATCAGAAATGGCAGAAATAACTCGCCAACAAATAGTTGATTCAAATCGCCTTAAAGCTCAAGTCGAAGTAGCAGAAGCAGAAAGATTATCAAAAATTGCTCAAGAAGAAGCAGCTATAGCTATAGCCGAAAAAGAACAACAACGTTTAATATCAGAAGCAGAAAAAGCTAAAGCAGAATCAGGAGTAACTACTGCAGCAGAAATAGAAAAAGCAGAACGACAACAAAAGTTATCAATTATAGTAGCTGAACAAGAAGCAGAAAAACATCGTATCTCTGAACAAAATGTTGTAGAAATTGATGTCTTCCGGCGAAAAAGACAAGCAGAAATTGCTAGAGAAGCAGCAGATTTAGAAGCAGAATCCTTGAAGACTTTAGCAGCAGCTAATCGTGACAAAGATTTAGCTGAAGCTGAAGGTATTGAAGCTAAAGTAGAGGCAGAAAATGCAATGAGTAATGCCAATAGAATCGCACAAATTGTCACAGAATTAGGGCCTAGCTTCATAGATAAATTACCAGAAATAGTCACAGCACTAGCACCCCAACCAGGAATTTTAGGAGATGCCAAAATTTATGCTTTTCCTAGTGCCAATGCCAATAATGGTAATGGTGTTCAAGATATTAGTAAATTAATGTTATCTACAAGTGGTTTAACATTGATAAATTCTTTGTTAGATGAAGGTAAATTAGAGAATTTAATTACAAAAGTAACTCAACTAATTATTAGTAGTAATGGGTCTATTTCAGAACCTGTAGAAAGTTCGGTAGATGGCGTTCAAACTACTACTAAAAAATCAAAAATAGAAACAGCGATCGCTCCGGAAAATCCACCTGTAAAGGAAGTCAATAAAACATCAGAGTCCACAAAGAAAAAAACTACTCTCGTCACACCACCTCCACCACCTAGATCGGTTTAAAAATTAGGCATTGGTGATGGGTGGCTATGAATTGAGAATTGAGAATTTAGAAGTTAAATTCTTACTTGATTAAAATAATCAAACTAGAAAAAAGAGCATTGGTGATTTTAGCTATGAATTTAAAATGAGCGAAGTTAAATTCTTACTTGAGAGAGTGAAACGGTATAGACTGGCACACCTTAAATAGTGTAATAGTAGGGGCGGGTTTGAAATTAATGAAAATGGAAAATGGATAATGAAATAATATTTCCGTACTTGCGTACTATCTCTCAGTTTTAACAAGAGGTAATTATTAATTATTCAGCTTTCAGCTATTGTGCATTTAAACGACTTATTGTTGTGTGGATTATTCAAAGAAAAACCCTTATTAGTTCTAACTTCTGACTTGCTAATACGCATTTAAAATGCGTATTAGCTTATTAGCCTCCCCTTTCAAGGGGAAACAATAAATTTTTTTCCTGATCAAAAAAATGGGTCTAAAACCCCGCCTTTTAAGGCGAAATGTTTTTGGAGCGAGGCAGAAATTCCCCTTACAAACAGAATTTCTAACTTCTGACTTCTGGATTTTGACTTCTGACTTATTTAATGGTCAATCCTCTGGGTTTAAAGCCTCTCCTTTTAAGGAGAAAAAGTGCTAGGAGATTTCCCCATATTCAATCCGATGGTTTTAACCAGAGGTAATTATCCATTATTCATTATCCATTACCAATTAATGAATGGAGGCACTGTTAACTGATAACTGAAATTACCAATGACCCTATTAATTTGATACTCTAACTAAAATGGTCTTGGGATTTGGTAAAAGCAGTGGATATAATTATTGGACGTGGAAAAACAGCTCGTAGAGCTTACGGAATCGATGAAATTGCCTTAGTTCCTGGGCAACGTACAGTCGATCCAAATTTAACCGACACTACATGGAGTATTGGTGGTATTGAAAAAGAAATTCCCATCATTGCTAGTGCAATGGACGGAGTAGTTGATGTCCAAATGGCCGTTCTCTTATCAAAGTTAGGGGCTATGGGAGTTCTCAACCTAGAAGGTATTCAAACCCGTTATACTGATCCAGAGCCAATCTTAGAAAAAATTAGGTCTGTTGGCAAAGAGGAATTTGTGACTCTGATGCAGGAACTTTATGCCGCCTCTATCCAACCAGAATTAATTTCTCAGAGAATTAAGGAAATAAAAAGCCAAGGTGGTACTGCAGCAGTAAGTTTAACTCCTGCGGGAGCAATGAAATATGGGAAAGTAGTTGCTGATGCTGGTGCAGACTTATTTTTTGTCCAGGCAACGGTTGTTTCAACTACATTTCTGTCATCTGAATCAGTACCAACTCTTGACTTGGCTCAATTTTGTCAAGCAATGCCTATGCCTGTAATTTTGGGCAACTGTGTTACTTATGAAGTAGCTTTAAATTTAATGAAAGCAGGAGCAGCAGGAGTTCTAGTAGGTATTGGCCCTGGTGCGGCTTGTACATCTCGTGGTGTTTTAGGTGTTGGGGTTCCCCAAGCGACAGCAGTAGCAGACTGTGCCGCAGCACGAGATGATTATTACCAACAAACAGGGAATTATGTGCCAGTTATTGCTGATGGGGGTTTGATTACTGGTGGTGATATTTGTAAGTGTATTGCTTGTGGTGCTGATAGTGTGATGATTGGTTCGCCCATCGCCAGAGCAGCTGAAGCTCCTGGACATGGTTATCATTGGGGAATGGCCACTCCTAGTCCAGTATTACCACGGGGTACTCGGATTCAGGTAGGTACAACTGGAACAATAAAGCAAATTATGTGTGGGCCAGCACAATTGGACGATGGCACTCATAATTTGTTGGGTGCTTTGAAGACTAGCATGGGAACTTTGGGTGCTAAGGATTTGAAGGAAATGCAACAGGTTGAGGTGGTAATTGCTCCTTCCTTATTAACTGAGGGTAAAGTTTATCAAAAAGCCCAAAAATTGGGCATGGGTAAGTAGATTTACTTGCTTAATAAAACTCAAGATATCTCATATCCTTGACAAAATTTATGAAGTAGTTTTTAAATTTGTCAATTATCCTGGAATTATCTGAAAGGAAATGTCACAATAGAGATAGCGGAGATATTATGTTTCCGTTCACTCCTCACACCACAATCCGCCCGGGCTTTTTTAGTTCGGGCGGTTCCTTTATTAACTTGAGGTCTAATTAGGCTTTTGAGCTTATATTGGTTTTCATTAACAGTCTTGTTCTGACGGAGATACTCGGTAGGCTTAATATCAGGTGTCAGAAGTTAAAAGTAACTTTTGGCCTTTGGACATGACTTCTAGATATAACCTTTATTGGGTAATACTAAATTGATAAATGGTTTTTACATCTTCTTGAGGCTAGGGAGATGGTAATACTGTAGAAAATCCTTAGCATCTCAGAAAGAAGGTAAACTTCAATCCAACAAAGGCTTTGCTGAAGTAATAGGTTTTTCCATTCAAGAAGAA
>NZ_LGSU01001164.1 GCF_002260545.1 Hydrocoleum sp. CS-953
CCGTAGCCACCGTAGCCACCGTCGCCACCGTAGCCACCATTGCCACCGTCGCCACCGTCGCCACCGTAGCCACCATTGCCACCGTTGCCACCGGTGCTAGCAAAGCCACCGTCGCCACCGTCGCCACCGTCGCCACCGCCACCACCGTTGCCACCGTCGCCACCATTGCCACCGTCGCCACCGTCGCCACCGTTACCGCCGCTAACGCCGTCGCCACCGTCGCCACCGTCGCCACCGTCGCCACCGTCGCCACCGTCGCCACCGTCGCCACCGTCGCCACCGTCGCCACCGCCGTTGCCACCGTTGGCACCGTTGGCACCGTTGATACCGATGGTACTACTAATCAATCCAATGCCTCCCCCAGCAGGAACATTGTTTCCAGTACCACTACTACCGCCTTCAGCTTTGTTATTCGTGAAATCGACATTATTTAAGGTGACGTTGCCACCATAGATAAACATGCCACCGCCCATACCAGCGCCACCGCCACCAACGAGGCTATCTCCGCCTTTGGCGACACCTTTATCAATGGTCAAATTGGAGATATCAACTGTTCCTGACTTAATAAATAAAGCCCGCACATCTCCTGCATCAGCTACCCCGTTATTATTGGCATCACCACTCAGGGTGTAGTTGCCACCTACAATGGTGATATTGCTATCAATGAGAGGCTGCATGGTTCCTGTCAAGCGCACATTGTTTTGCAGGGTAATCGTGTCATCTTCTGGCATTTGGTTCGCTTGAGCAATAGCATAACTGAGAGTACCTGTTTGATTCCCAGTTCCGTCATCAGTGGTTCGGTTAACGATAAAATTATTTGCCATTGTTTTTTTTCCTTAATTTGAGTAGGACTTATATCATGTCCGGATGATTAGTTATGATTAGGATATAGATGGAAGAGATATCTCAAACCATTGAGATTGCTTCCTTCCACTCCGTTCCAGTCGCAATGACTTTACATGATATTACGCAAAAGCGAGGTAATTACGTCATTACAAGCGACAGGAAAGTAATCCCCAAAACTCCGCGATTGCTTCCCTACACTGCGTTCCGGTCGCAATGACAAATCAACCTTGGGTAAGTCCTGTTGAGTTGAAAGAATTAATTTCATTACAGGTGTTTACCAAAAATCATTGGGTCTAAAGTCCAGTCTTTGTAAGCATTCAGCAGTCAGCTATCAGCTATCAGCTATTTATTTTAGTTTGAAAGAAAACCTTTATTAATGAGGTAAATCTAATTTTACTATAAAAGCTGATTTTTAAAGGCTATATTCATTTAAAACCCCTCATTAAGGTTTAGATATTATTGCGCTCGTGCTGACGACTAATAGCTGAATGCTTACCAGTCTTTTAAGACGGAGCAGAAATCTTTGTCTCAAAAACAACTTCTGATGATTTCCCCTCCTGGGAGGGGCTAGGGGTGGGTTGACTTCTAACTTCTGACTTCATTGACTTCTGGGGGATTGGGTTGAGCCACAATCACATTAGCGAGACTGTTGCTGGGGTTTGTCCAAAAGGACAAATCATTGTATTTAACAAACAAATCTGGCGGTAAAACCGTCTGTCGAGGCTGAAACTCCACTTTAGAGCGTACTTTATGTAAGCCTTTGGTATTCAGTCGATTATCAAACTCATCAGCTTGATACTCCACATTCTCAAAATCATGCTCGAACGGTTCTTCCCCCAAAAACTGATAAATCAGGGACAGAGTTTTATCTGGAGCTTGGGCCAAGATGTCATAATCCACTAGGAGTAATGAGGAACTATATTCGCTATAAAACGCTTCTTTGAGGGCGTTATAAGCAAATCCCACCAATCTTCCTCCCTGACTCAAAGCTTCAGTCCGGGTGTAAACCGTAGAACGTTCACCTGAATTATTAAATAAACGGGACACCTCAAAAGTATTTTTTCTGACTAACCTTTCCACACTATCCATAATCCAAGCCACATTGCGGACGCAGCAAATCACTTTGGAGCCAGGAAATAAGTCCTGAATTAAAGACAATTTGCTACACCAGAGACGGTTAGTATCAAAGATTACTTCTTTGTCCCCTTGTGCTTCATAGAATGTTGAAAAAATAGTTAAGGTTAATGCCCGTTTTTGTTCAGGTGTGATAAAGACCGAAAACTCATTGTTTTCGCTCATCGCTTCTAGTAGGCGACTCACCAGACCCCCCACTGGACTAGACATCCCTGCATGAAACACAGGATTTTGGCGAAGTAAGGCTCCTAATAAGGTAGAGCCAGATCGCGGTAGTCCTGAGATAAAGTGAATTTTTTGTTTCATTCTCTACTTTTGGCTTGGTTTGATAGGTGTTGAAAGCCAGACTGAGATGGTGTTTGACCAGCCAGCCAGCAAATGCGGGAGATGTGGTAATCTCAAACCTAGAAGTTTGAGCAGTGGTTGATGTCTCTAGGGGTTAAAACACCCTAGATTCTAAGCGGATGTGCTACGCGGGCGCTATTGCCACGCTACGCACTGCTTACGATATTTTTTGGTTAGAGAATCCAACCTATATCGTTGTGGAAGCATCAAAACTTCCCTACAGACCTTAGCTAGATTGATTTCTAGCTGTGTCGATACTTTTCTTAAAATATTAGCTGCACCATTACAGTCAGCATTGATAACTTGACCTGTTGCTAAACGGTACAAGCCACGATTGACACGCTTTCCTGATGGCTCCCACCTTTCGGGTTTTTCACCAAATGTCGGTAGAAAATCATCGTCTAAAAAACTAGCCTTACTCGTGTAACTTTCCTCAGTCTCAACAAACTTAATCCCATACAGCTCAGACAATTCGGCTATCCGGGCTTTCAACTTGGCCGTAGGTATTTGAACAAACTGCTGGTTATTTTTCTTGCCAATATTAATACTATCTTTTTGACGTTGATTCCACCCAAAAACTATCGCACCTATTTGATGTTCAATGCACCAGTTAATAATCAACCTAGCTGCTTTATTAATATTGTCGCGCATCATTCGGTTGCGCTTTTCCGTAATAGCTGCTAACCTATCGTCCCAATAGTCACCACCCTTACCTGCTTTGATTTTAGCTATTTGCTTGTTGTACCATTGATTTTGAGATTTAACCTTTCTTCCATCAACTATAAAAGCCTTCCCCACATTACTCACGCAGGTTAACCAGTTGTTTAGTCCAGGGTCTATGCCTAAGACGTTTCCTGCTATTGGCTGGCCTTTATCTGTCTGTGGTTGCTCATAAGCAAATTCCAGATAGAAACAGTTATTTCTAGGAACGAATCTATATTCTTTTATTTGCTTAAAATCTAGATTGCTTGGCATTTGCAACAAAAAATGGTCAATACCAAACCATGCTTTTACTTGCTTGCCTAGTGAAAATTTGAGCATTCCATTTACCAGCTTGACCCATCGTCCCGGATAACTAACAACTGCTAGACCATCTTTTTTACGGTATTTTGGTGGTTTAGGTTTTTCAGCTAACTCGCCTGAGTTAAACATTTTGGCTAATCTAGCATAAGAGTTAAAGGACTCAATTACCGAATGTAAAGTCTGTTGGGCGCAGGCTGAACCCATGGATTTAAAATGCGGGTTAGCTTTTAGCTCAAAATCTAGTTCGGCTTTAGACAGAAAGCGTCCCGCTTTAAACAGCATTTGACGACAATAATAAATCCCGCAGTTAGTAAGCTTATTGGCTTCTATACAAAGGTATTCAATCATAGCCATTACTTCTGGACTACTTTTGACCAGATGTTGTTGGCATCCGTACATTAACAATCACCTCCTGTAGATATATTTGAGTCACTACTGAGAATTCAAAGGATATTTAGGCATTTTCAGGAGTTACGCATAAGGAATGAAATATCAACATTTGAGATTGCTTTCCTGACGGACTGCTCCGCAAACGCTGTCGCTTGCTATCGCAAAGCTGCGCTTTTCATGTCGGCGACAGCCGAAACGCAATGACATAAATGCCTTATTTTGCGTAAGTCCTGATTTTATTTGACTGACGTAGTTAGGACACGCGCCAGATAAAATCAACCATACAAAATTCAACAAAATCTATGACAGAGTTTGAGAATTTCTAAGTGTTCTACCCATGTTGAATTTGCATTCTATTCCACCCCCCCCTACTGTCAAGAGCATTTCGGCAATTTCATTAAATCTTCATCAAATCTTCATACTATTACTACATCTTATGTCTAAGATTGCGATCGTTTATTTATAGCAGTTTTCATTAATATAGAGTACAGAGATTTGGGTTTAAAGGAAGAAGGAAGAAGTAAGAAGTAAGAAGGAAGAAGTAATGCAAGTCATGAAGTGAAAACCGCTATAATTAAAATTATTGAAAGGGGGGGTTTATTCAGTTATCAGTTATCAGTTATCAGTTATCAGTGATATAGAATCCGGTTGAACAGTCGTCATTGCGACGATAGGAAGCAATCTCAGAGGTTCCACGAGATTGCTATCCGTTCCGGAATGCTCCGCAAACCTTCCACTCCGTTCCAGTCGCAATGACTTAGCGATAGTAATTATCCGGATTTGGTATCAGTTATAAGTGAACCAATGTATGGGCGAATGGCCATTTTCGGCTGTCGCCGACATGAAACGCTGCGCGACATGTTTGGGGAGCATTCCGTCAGGAAAACGCCCCTACTGACTACTTATTAAACGAAAACTGAGCAAAACTCAACTCATTAATTTTATTCCAATTAAAAACTTGCTCTCTAAATTTTTTCCACTGTTGATAAACCTCCTTAAAACTCCCATTTTTACTAGCATTTTCCTCATAAATCTCAAAAGCAGCCTTCTGAGCAGCTTGCATAATTTCTGAGCTAAAAGCTCTCAACTGAACACCCTTTTCAATCAATCTTGGCAACGCTTCACTATTCAAAACATCATATTGAGCTAACATATTCAAATTAGTTTCATAAGCAGCAGTCTGAAAAATTTCCTGATATTCTTTTGGTAACTTATTCCAAGCATCCAAATTAACCAATACATCTAAAGTCAGACCAGGTTCCCACCAACCAGGATAATAATAATATTTTGCAGCCTTATATAAACCCAACTTCTCGTCATCATAGGGTCCAGTAAATTCAGCAGCATCAATAGCACCTCTTTCCAAAGCCAAATACACTTCCCCACCAGGTAACACCTGCACATTTACCCCCAATTTAGTCATCACATCACCTCCCAAACCAGGAATACGCATCTTTAAACCATTGAGGTCAGCCAAACTATTAATTTCCTGCCTAAACCAACCACCCATTTGTGCCCCGATGCCACCTGCTGGGAAGTTAATAATGTTAAAATCAGTATAAACTTTTTGCATGGCTTCGAGACCCCCACCATGATATAGCCAGGCATTCTGTTGTGCGCCAGTAAAACCAAATGGAACAGTAGTTGCAAAGACAAGGGTAGGATTTTTGCCTTTATAATAAAAACTACTGGTATGACCACATTGTATAGTGCCTTGTTGTACAGCATCTAAAACTTCCAACCCTCCGACTATTTCACCAGCTTGATAAGGAGTAATAGTAAATCTGCCATTGGTCATAGCTGCGACGCGATCGCAAATCCGCTGCGCTCCACCAAACAAAGTATCGAGAGATTTCGGCCAACTCGTTGCCATTCTCCATTTTATCTGTTGCGGTTCAGTTTGACTCAATGCAGGTAAAGCAACTGCACTGGTGGCAGCAGCAGTAGTGTAAGTAATTAAATTTCTACGTTTCATTTTTTTTTATGTGTTATTAGGGAATAGGGAATAGGGAACAGTGAGAAAAACATTTCCGTTGTACGAATTCTAAATTCTCAATTTACTTTGGGTTATTGAAGGAAAACTGAGTAAAACTCAACTCATTAACTTTATTCCAATTAAAAACTTGCTCTCTAAATTTTTGCCACTGTTGATAAACCTCCTTAAAACTACCATCTTTACTAGCATTTTCCTCATAAACCTCAAGAGCAGCTTTCTGAGCAGCTTGCATAATTTCTGAACTAAAAGCTCTTAGCTGAACACCTTTTTCAATCAATCTTGGCAATGCTTCACCATTCAAAAAATCATATTGAGCTAATATATTCAAATTAGCTTCATAAGCAGCAGTCTGAAAAATTTCCCGATATTCTGTTGATAACTTATTCCAAGCATCCAAATTAATCAATACATCTACAGTCGCACCTGGTTCCCACCAACCAGGATAATAATAATATTTTGCAGCCCTATAAAAACCTAACTTCTCATCATCATAAGGCCCTGTCCATTTAGTAGCATCAATAGCTCCTCTTTCTAAAGCTAAATAAATTTCCCCACCGGGTAAGACTTGCACATTTACTCCCAACTTGTTCATTACATCCCCTCCTAAACCAGGAATACGCATCCTTAAACCATTGAGGTCAGCCAAAGTCTTAATTTCCTGCTTAAACCAACCACCCATTTGTACCCCTGAGTTACCCGCAGGGAAGTTAATAATGTTAAAATCAGCATAAACTTTTTGCATCGCTTCTAGACCCCCACCATGATATAGCCAGGCATTCTGTTGTTGGGCAGTCAAACCAAATGGAAGAGTAGTTGCAAATACAAGGGTAGGATTTTTGCCTTTGTAGTAAGAACTAGCAGTATGACCACATTCTACAGTACCTTGTTGGACAGCATCTAGAACTTCTAAACCTCCAACTATTTCACCAGCTTGATAGGGAGTAATAGTAAATCTGCCATCGGTCATATCTGCGACGCGATCGCAAATCCTCTGCACTCCACCAAACACACTATCAAGAGATTTCGGCCAACTTGTCGTCATTCTCCATTTTATTTGTGGAGGTTCGGTTTGACTTAATGCAGGTAAAGCAACTGCACTGGTGGCAGCAGCAGTAGTGTAAGTAATTAGATTTCTACGTTTCATTATTTTTTATGTGTTATTAGGGAACAGGGAATAGGGAATAGTGGGAAAACATTTCCGTTGTCCGAATTCTCAATATAGCAGGGAATAGGTATGGAGGGAATAGGTATGGAGGGAATAGGTATGGAGGGAAAAACATTTCCGTTATGGGAATTATCAATTCTGAATTCACTTGGAAAAGTCGTCCGCAGCGACGAGAGGAAGCAATCTCGTGGCACCCTGAGATTACTTCCTTTCACTCCGTTCCAGTCGCTACGGACTTGGGTAGGGAATAGGAAATAGGCAACAGGGAACACGGAACAGTGGGAAAAACATTTCCATTGTGCGAATTCTGAATTCTGAATGGCTTTGTTGCATGAAAGTATATAGCTGTCGCACAAGCAAGTGCATATGTACAATAATAACGTGCGAAAACTCCTCTAACTATTGGACAATAGATGAATAGAACATCAATTTTGAGATTGGGCAAGGCTGAAACTTTTGCCTGTCAAGGCTTTGAGATTTAATCTCCCAGCCCTAACTATTGGACAATAGATGAATAGAACATCAATAATTGCCAAAGAGAGCGATATAGCTGCAGAATTGATTTTCTATCG
>NZ_LGSU01001165.1 GCF_002260545.1 Hydrocoleum sp. CS-953
AGGGTAGTCCTCAGGAGTCGTAGGGGCGTTTCATGTCGCGCAGCGAAACGGCCGTTAGCTTCGCATAACTATCGTTAACGCCCGTACAGTCCTCAGGAGGAATGGGAATTATAGAGGAGGCAGGAGGAAGAATAGTAAGAGTGATTTTTCTGCCATAATCTACCCAAAATGCTCACAATTTCTGCTTGATCAACCAAAAAGCTGGTACTTTTTCCAGACCTAAAATTGCTCAAACCTTTATTCGTCAATGCTTTGATATTTAATCAGCAAGCCCTATATAGTTTCATGCAACAAAGCCTTTCTCCAGTCAAAAATAAAAAAATACAGGGCATCAATACTTAAATTCTCCGCCCTGTATATGTTCAAATTAACCAAGCATTCAGCTTTTCCTACGAAAATAGCTGATAGCTGATAGCTGACTGCTCACTGCTGAATGCTTATTTAGCTTTAGCTTCTTGACGCTCTTTAGCTTCCTTAATTACCACTTCTGCAACATTACTAGGACAAGGTGCATAATGAGAAAACTCCATTGAGAACTGACCTCTACCAGAAGTCATAGTCCGCAAGTCACCAATATAGCCAAACATCTCACTCAATGGCACATCTGCTTTAATACGACTACCAGTTGCTGTCGAATCTTGAGACTTAATCATTCCCCGACGACGGTTAATATCTCCAATAACATCACCAACATGATCGTCAGGAGTAAACACATCAACNGTGCATAATGAGAAAACTCCATTGAGAACTGACCTCTACCAGAAGTCATAGTCCGCAAGTCACCAATATAGCCAAACATCTCACTCAATGGCACATCTGCTTTAATACGACTACCAGTTGCTGTCGAATCTTGAGACTTAATCATTCCCCGACGACGGTTAATATCTCCAATAACATCACCAACATGATCGTCAGGAGTAAACACATCAACCTTCATTATCGGTTCCAGCAACTGAGGAGCAGCTTTAGAAAAAGACTGACGATAAGCAGCTTTCGCAGCAATTTCAAAAGCGATCGCTGAGGAGTCAACCGGGTGGAAAGCACCATCAGTTAATGTGAACTTCATATCCACACAAGGATAACCAGCTAACATACCCTTTTCAAAGCTAAACTCAAAGCCCTTTTGTACAGCAGGCCAAAATTCTCTCGGAACATTTCCACCAGTCACCTTTGACTCGAACTGGAAACCTTCACCAGTTTCAGAAGGTTCCATCACATAATCAATCTTAGCAAATTGACCAGAACCACCAGACTGCTTCTTGTGAGTATAACTATCTTCAAGACGCTTAGTAATAGATTCACGATAAGCTACCTGTGGTTTACCAACTTCCACATCAACCCCATAAGTCCGCTTGAGAATATCAACTTTAATATCCAAATGTAATTCACCCATACCCTTGATGATGGTTTCGTTACTTTCAGCATCTGTCTCAACTCTGAAAGATGGGTCTTCCTGAACCATTTTACTCAATGCCAAACCCAGTTTTTCCACAGAACCTTTGTCCTTAGCTGCCACAGCAATAGAAATTACCGGGTCAGGGAACACCATCGGTTCCAAAGTAGCGGGTTGTTTGGGGTCGCAGAGAGTATGGCCAGTTTGCACATTCTTCATCCCCACAATAGCAACAATGTCCCCTGCTTGAGCAGATTCAATTTCTTCGCGGGAGTCGGCGTGCATTTCTACCAAACGTCCAACTCTCTCAGTTTTACCTGTAAAAGTATTGAGAATTGTGTCACCTTTAGACAAAGTACCGGAATAGATGCGAGTAAAGGTCAAAGCACCATATTTATCGTCCATAATTTTAAAGGCCAAAGCACGCAGAGGCTTTTCTGGATCAACATAGGCAAAGTTACCAGTCTCGTGACCTTCTAGGTCAATCTCAGGTTGTGGTTTTATTTCAGTGGGGTTAGGCAAGTAATCTACAACTGCATCAAGTACCAACTGGACGCCCTTATTTTTGAAAGATGAGCCACAGTAGGTGGGGAAGAAAGCCAGATCCTTAGTTCCCTTACGAATACAACGTTTCAGGGTGTCAACATCTGGTTCTTCTCCTTCCAGATATTTTTCCATTACATCATCGTCTTGCTCAATAGCAGTTTCAACCAACATTTCCCGATATTTCTCGACATCATCAGTCATATTCTCTGGAATGTCTTTAATCTCGTATTTGGTTGGGTCTCCAGAATCATCCCAAACCCAAGCCTTGCGGGTTAGTAGATCCACAACTCCCACAAATTCAGTTTCAATACCAATTGGTAATACCATTACTAATGGCTTGGCCGCGAGTATATCTTCAACCTGCTTGACAACTCTGTAGAAATCTGCTCCTGTCCGGTCAAGCTTATTTACATAGATAATCCGAGCAACTTTAGAATCATTAGCATAACGCCAGTTAGTTTCAGATTGGGGTTCTACACCACCAGAGCCACAGAATACACCTACACCACCATCAAGTACCTTGAGAGAACGATATACCTCGATGGTAAAGTCAACGTGGCCAGGGGTATCAATAATATTTAATTGGCAATCTTTCCAGAAACAGCTTGTAGCGGCAGACTGAATCGTAATGCCCCGCTCTTGCTCCTGTTCCATAAAGTCTGTTGTCGCGGCACCTTCGTGGACCTCACCGATTTTATGGATTTTTCCGGTTAGTTTCAATATTCTTTCTGTTGTGGTGGTTTTGCCCGCGTCAACGTGGGCGAAGATGCCGAAGTTGCGATATTTAGTGAGGTCTTTTTTCATGTTTAACTCTTTTGTCAGATGTTACAAATTGTACTCTTTTAGTATTACACATAGGGTATTTATTTGACCAAACAATAAGGTCAATAGCCTCGCCTTGGATCGGGGATGAAAAAGCGGTCGTTTCGGCGCTTGAGCCGACATGAAAAGCCGAGCTTCCCGTAGGGTGAGATGGGGAGGAGACTTCGCCATATCTAATCCGACCAAGAGAAAATCAACTTCAGTATTTCAAGTCTCTAAGTTTCAGCAAGTGGTACTGATAACTGATAACTGATAACTGATAGGCTGGCCCTTAGCTGAGGCTGGATTGTCCCAATAATGGTATGAAATCCTATTTTATTCCCTTAGTTATATTGCTGATTGTAAAGTATATTGNGGGAAAAAAGCGGTCGTTTCGGCGCTTGAGCCGACATGAAAAGCCGAGCTTCCCGTAGGGTGAGATGGGGAGGAGACTTCGCCATATCTAATCCGACCAAGAGAAAATCAACTTCAGTATTTCAAGTCTCTAAGTTTCAGCAAGTGGTACTGATAACTGATAACTGATAACTGATAGGCTGGCCCTTAGCTGAGGCTGGATTGTCCCAATAATGGTATGAAATCCTATTTTATTCCCTTAGTTATATTGCTGATTGTAAAGTATATTGACCAAAAATTAGCGTTGGGTGGGCAAAGATTTGACCATTCTATAGCTCTATGTGTAAGTCAAAAGTCAAAAGTAATCTATGACTTATATCAGTACCTCCCCTTGAAGTCGGAGGCTTGAAAATCTGGAATTTTCTTTTTTATGAGGACTTACGCAGAGGTACTATAGTTTATATATATAATATATATAGAGTTAAAAAACTATAACGTTATAGTTTTGAACTCTATATACATGGTTCATGCGTAAGTCCTATAAATCATACTTTAACGGACTAACAATACAGGACAATTAGCATAAACCCTTACATAGTCTGATGCAGAATCTCCTAAGAGTCTATCAAGGTCTATCAGACTCTTAGCACTTGATGGACGGCGATCAGGAGAACCCACTATTAATAGATCCACATTCAATTCCTGGGAGATTTTACAAATTTCCGGCCCAGGCTTACCACTGCCACTCACACAGCGATATTTTTGAATACCCTTTCTTTTCGCTTCTTTTAAAGCTTCGACTATAACAGGATCTTTTTCGGCATCAGCAGTATAATCTTGACTTGATTTTCCACTTATATCTTTCTTCAAATGACTCAAAATTAATTCTCCCCCAGGAATTTGATTCACCAAGGAAATGCCCATGTTTAGAGAATTTTTCCCTTCTTCTGATGAGTCTAGAGCAACCATCACCCGCTTAATTTTTTTGACATAGACATCATCTTTTACCAGTAGCATTGGATGGGAAGTTAACTGGAAAACATATTGACTAACCGAATTTTCCAGAATAGCTTGCAGTTTGCCTAATCCCCGGGAACCCATAATAATCAGCTCAGATTCTTCTTCATCAGCCACTTGACAAACAATATCTTTAGGGTCTCCTTGCTTGAGTCGAGGATTGACTTTTTTTGGATCTACCCTTAAAGAGTCCACGGCCTCTGCCAGAATTTTTCCACCTTCCTCTAACTTGGCGGACATACCTTCTGAACTTACTTGAGGGGGTACAACGTGCAATACAGTCACAGATGCTGCCTGAAAATAGGGAATTTCTATCAACATATTGAACATCTGTTCACATAATCCCCGACCAGCAACAGCTACCAAAATTTTGTTTATCATATCTTAAGTTAAGCGAATCAGATAATAATAGTCTTTCAAACTAGCATAAATCCCTAATGGCAATGGTAAGTTTTAGAAATGTAGAGTTTTAGAAATTTTTGTAAAGTGGCCTCATCAGAACAATCTCAACCTCAGTTACCTACCAGTGCAATTGAAAGTCAGTCCATTCAAAAACCGGAAGTCTGGTTTGAATATGTAGTTCGGGTCCATCCACATCATACAGACTATGCTGGTATTGTTTGGCATGGAACTTATATTTCCTGGATGGAGGAGGCGCGAGTCGAAAGTTTGCGTTCCATTGGTATTGAATTTGCTGAGTTGGTTAACCTTGGTTGTGATTTACCAGTAGTCGAACTTTCGGTAAGGTATCATAAACCCGTGAAGTTGGGTATGGTAGTTGTAGTGAAGACCCGGATGGCAAATAGTGAAGGGGTGAGGTTGGATNTATTGTTTGGCATGGAACTTATATTTCCTGGATGGAGGAGGCGCGAGTCGAAAGTTTGCGTTCCATTGGTATTGAATTTGCTGAGTTGGTTAACCTTGGTTGTGATTTACCAGTAGTCGAACTTTCGGTAAGGTATCATAAACCCGTGAAGTTGGGTATGGTAGTTGTAGTGAAGACCCGGATGGCAAATAGTGAAGGGGTGAGGTTGGATTGGGATTACCAAATTCAATCTTTGGATGGTAAAGAATTGTATGTTACTGCGAAAGTGACATTAGTAACTGTTGACAAAGAAAAAGGCAAAATTATGCGTCGTTTACCTCCAGCAGTGGAAGCAATTTTGACCAAGCTTTCGACATAATTTTTGTTATTAACTATTATGTCTGAATTTACTATAGTTAATTAATTATAACAGGTAGGTAGGGTTGGAGAAAAAAACTGTAATATAGAATCCGGGTAATTAGTTATCGTACCACTTAGGAGTCAGGATTCGTAGGGGCGTTTCATGTCGCGCAGCGAAACGGCCGTTAGCTTCGCATAACTATTGTTAACGCCTCTACAGGAGTCAGGAGAAAGAAAGTATTTGAATAGTATGAATTTTTCAATTCGTATTCAATACAACATCTGTCAGTTGAGAAAGTAATTTTGCAATTACTGTATAACCGGATTTTATATAACAGGACTTACGCAGAGGTACTATATATAGAGTCAAAAAACTATAACGTTCTAGTTTTGAACACTATATACATGGTCTTTGCGTAAGTCCTATGTAGTATCATTTATCAACAACTTTTCTATATTTACTTGAGCAAGGGAGTAGGGAAGTGGGGGAGAAGTAAAAGTAAGAATAATGAACGTTAAATCACCTTAAATTAGCACAAAGGTGATTTAGCCTGTATTAATTACTTAATAGCTGAAGTGTTACCCAAGTATAGCATTAATGCATGGGAATTGGTATAACTGAAGCTTATTTCCAGGAGCAACACAACTCTAAACATAATATTTGTTAGGTTATCTCTAAAGGGAGAAAGTTATATTTCTTCAACCAAACCTAAAAATACTAAATTATTTAGCAAATTATTCTTGAGCAATTAGAGTTTTTAGACTATACGAACTTTGCCCTTCATTGAATTATTATAAGTTTTGATAATTATCTCTCTGTCGAATATCATCTAAAGGAGATTCATCGGTATTAGGTTCATCTGGACAAAATTCTACAATAACTCTAACTCTCATTTTTCCCTTTTGCCAACCATCACTTCCTATTCTTAATAATTAACAATCTACACCATCACCAAACCATTGATATTCACCCCTACTTCTAGTATTAGAATTATAATACTGGGTCTTAATTTCTACACCCCTTCGTTTACTGGTTTTTGCAATAAGCTTTTAATCACATCAGACATAACTTTTCTAATTTGATTTACTTTAAATATTCCTGAAGCAAATGAATATACATCATCTTCACGGTTATTTTCTAAATATCTATGATTATTATTCATCTAAAATAAGATACTTTTATTAAACGATAATTCCCAGACAAATTGCCTGGGAAAGAATTGTATATCTAATCTAAACTAAAACACTAGAAACAAGCTCATTTGCTATATCAAAATTAGCTGTAACATTCTGGACATCATCAAGGTCATCAAGAGCATTCATTAACTTGAGCAGCGATCGAGCTTGGTCCGCATCAGTAACCTCAACAGTATTACTAGAAATCCACCTAAACTCTACCTCACTTACATCAAAGCCTTTTTCTCGTAATACCTGACTGAGATTTTCCAAATTAGTAGTTTCAGTAAATACCTCTGCACCCTGAAAATCATCTTCCGAAATCATTTCATAATATTCTGCTTCCCCTTCCACAGATGCTTCCAATAACTCATCCTCATCAACAGACCCCTTAATAGTCACCACACCTTTTTGGTCAAACATCCAACTAACACAACCAGTCTCACCCAAATTACCACCATTTTTAGTAAACGCACTTCTCAGGTCTGCTGCTGTACGGTTACGGTTATCTGTCAGTGCTTCAATTAAAATAGCTATACCTCCCACACCATAACCCTCATAACGAATCTCCTCCAGTTGACTTCCATCATTTAACTGACCCGAACCTTTAGCGATCGCCCGCTCAATATTATCATTAGGAATACCTGCCTCCTTCGCCTTCTCTATCGCCGTGCGTAACTGAAAATTACCAGCGGGGTCAGCACCACTACGAGCAGCAACAATAATTTGGCGAGATACTTTAGCGAAAACTTTCCCTTTAACAGCATCAACTCTTGCTTTTTGGCGTTTAATATTTGCCCACTTACTATGTCCTGCCATAAAATCAAATTAAAAAATACATCCTCACTTCAGCAATTTTGATAACTATCCAACAGCCAAAAAAAACCTATTAAATAGTTACCAGATTGTTATACAATAGTACATTGTTGTTTTTTATTTTTTCCTTTAAAACCAACTCGTTATACCAAGTACCAAAAGTAATGCTATACGAATTGTGATACTTCAATTATTAAGTAATTAACA
>NZ_LGSU01001166.1 GCF_002260545.1 Hydrocoleum sp. CS-953
TTCCTTTACAAGATATTCAAGTAGGTTGCAATATTAACATTACTGAAAAAGGAGGTACATATCAGTGGCATTATGACCGAAATGCTATTACCGCTCTTTTATATTTGAACAAAGTTGATGGAGGAGAAATTGAATTTTATCCCAATTATAGAATTACCTTACCCAGTGCTAAATTTTCTAGATTTCAGAGTGTGATAGATCGGGTACAACAATTGAGTTTTTTTCGTCACACCTTTGGCAAACAAATTATTATTAAACCTCAACCTGGTTTACTATTAGTTATGGCTGGGGATAAATGTCTACATAGCGTTCGTCCAGTAACAGAAGCAGAGGAGCGAATTAATATTGTTATGGCTTACGATTTACCCAATGCTAGTTTTGTAATTCAAGAAAAATTGAATACTTATTTATATAATTCAGAAGAGGTGGTAAATACAGACCAAAGCTACTCTTAAATCTACCAATACTAAACCAAAGTTAAAATAGATAAAGAGAGAGAAAATTATCATTATTTTACTCTATTTTTAATTCTCTAGTTACTAAGAAATACAAATTCAAGCAATGTTTGTGGCAAAGTCTGAAATTTTGATTATACTGATAATTGATAATTGATAACTGATAACTGAAATGACAATGACACCAAATCCAATTCCACCCAAACCCGGTCAAGAATCAGTCTGGGATTATCCACGTCCAGCTATTTTACAAGACACAGATAAACATTTGAAGGTTATTTTTAATAACATAGTTTTGGCAGAAACAAATCAAGCCAAAAGAGTCTTAGAAACAAGTCACCCTCCTTGTTATTACATTCCACCAGAAGATGTTAAAATAGATTATTTAATCGAAAATCCCAGGAAAACTTTCTGTGAGTGGAAAGGTTCAGCTTCCTATTATGATGTGTCGGTTGGTGACAAATATGTAAGTAATGCTGTGTGGCGATATTTGAATCCTACTTCTAGTTTTATTTCTATGGAAGGATATTATAGTTTTTATGCTAGTTTGATGGATGCTTGTTATGTTAATGATGAGTTAGTGAAAGCTCAAGCAGGAGATTTTTATGGAGGATGGATTACTTCTGATCTTGTCGGACCATTTAAAGGTGAACCAGGAACAAGATGGTGGTAAATAATCGATAATTGATAATGAATAATGGATAATGGATAATTGATAATTGATAATTGATAATGGATAATGGATAATTGATAATTGATAATTGATAATTGATAATTGATAATTGATAATTGATAATTAATCCCCAGAATACAAGAAATAATGAGGTGGGATATGGAAGTATTGCAACAANTTGATAATTGATAATTGATAATTGATAATTGATAATTAATCCCCAGAATACAAGAAATAATGAGGTGGGATATGGAAGTATTGCAACAATATCCTTGGTATCAACCAATATTACCAGAGGGAATTGAAATTGGTGAACAAAGAGGAAGACTTTCTGAAATATAAATCGGATTAGAATAGAGATTTGGGGAGTCAGGGAAAGAGATATTTTCTGAGATTAATACTATAGAAAATGTTCGGGTTTTAGAAACAATTATTGCCTCTCTAAAAACTGTGGAAACTATCGATTAGTTAAGACAAATTTATCAGTCAAATTCTTAAACAATATATTTGGGGCGGGTTTATTTTATTTGATGGTTAAACTTGTTAATTTAACCTAGAACCCGCCCCTACTACTGGCACATTTTGCCTGTGTTAGTCTACTTAGGGTTTGCTGATTAATTATAAAAGTATTGACATATAAAGGCTTTAGGCTTTTTAGGTCGAAAAAAGTGCAAGCTTTTCGGTGGAAAGAGCTGCATAAAGCTAGGATTTTGGGATGATCATGGCAGAAAAATTGAGGGACAATTTTTCCGACTACCTCCTTTATAATTCCCATTTCTCCTGACTCCTGTACGGGCGTTTTGCTATCGCACAACTCCGTTTTGCTAGCGCAAAGCTCCGCTAACGGCGCTTGAGCCGACATGANCATTTCCGTTCCGGAATGCTCCGCAAACGCCCCTACGACTCCTGACTCCTACCCTTACCACGCATATTTTATTCAGCAAACCCTACTTATAGTTTCTATAAGTGCAGATAAATATAAGGGAAAAATTGTGAATCTAATCAGTAATCAATCTATGAATCAAACTATGCCAAATTAAACCAACAATAATTAACCCTAAACCTACTAACCAAATTTGCTGTTCTACCCAAAAAGCTAGAAACAAACAAGAAGCTAAACCTACCCAACCTAACCACTTAGGATAAAGTCTTTCTTCTGGAGAAAGTTGGAGAGCAGCAAAATTAGTAATAGCATAATAAATTAAAACATTAAAAGCACTAAAAGACCAAGTAGTTTTCACATCTCCAATTAAAACTAAAAAAGCGATCGCTATTCCCACTACTACCACCGCAACATAAGGTGTAGTTTCCCCACTATTTAACCTAGCAAAAATTCTAGGTACATCTCGTCGTCTTCCCATTGCCAACAAAACTCGCGACAAACCCAAAATCAGATTTAACAGCACTCCCAACATTGCCGTAATAGCACCAACAGCAATTAATTGAGGAATCACAGGAATACCTAAACCTAATTTAGCAATAACTTCCAAAGGTGCAGCTAAACTTACATCTGCTTGAGATAATTTATCTATCACCTCTTTACCAACTATCACGCTAACTACAGAAATAGAAATATATAATAAACAAGTGACAAGCATTGTCAGAGCGATCGCTCTGGGAATAGTACGTCGTGGCTCCTTAACTTCCTCGCCTAAAGTTGCAATACGTCCATAACCAGTATACGCGACAAACATTAAAGCAGCAGCTTGTAATAAAGATGGTATAGGTTTATCCCCAGGAAAAAAAGGCGTTAAATTTTCCCCTCCAGACAAGATAACTTTAGGTATTCCTGCCAAAATAAATATAGCTAGAGAAAATAATGTAATTGAAACAATAATAATATTAGTGACATTAGAGCGACGAATACCACTTAAGACAACTATAGTTAATACAACCACAGCACTTAAAGCAGTCAACACCAACCAAATTTGATTATTCACACCAAAAGCATTCAGCAAATAACCAGCAAAACCTAAAGCAGCAGTAGCAGCAGAAGCACTTTTAGCTAACAGAAACATCCATCCAGCAATGAAACCTAACCAATGATTCAGATATTTGTAACCATATTCGTAAGTACCACCACTAACAGGATGATTTGCTGCTAACTGGGCGCTATTAAAAGCATTGCAGGTAGCAACAACAGCACCTATCGCTACAGCAATAATTACCGAGGGGCCGGAAATACCAGCAGCAATACCAATACTGACAAATACTCCAGTACCGACAATTGAACCTAAACCCATAAGGGTAGCGCCGAATACGCCAATTTCTCGTTTTAGTTGAGCTGTCATTTCAGTTATCAGTTATCAGTTATCAGTTATTAGTTATTAGTTAGGGTTTGCTGACAAAAGTCTAATAGTGATAACAGGGAATAGGGAACTCTTAACAGTTTAGACTATCTGTCATGGCCAAATTTTCTGATTGGAGTTGTCAAAACTCTACCATTTTGAGACGACAACAGCCAAAAACTACCTACTTTTTCACTTTTTCAGGAATTAAACAGGCTAAAACCGTTATCTGTTAATGCTTTTATCTTTAATCAGCAAGCCCTAGTTATCAGTCCCTTAAATGAGAAGCTTTTGACATTATAGTGTAATATGTAATAATGGTCTCATAAAATAACAAGCCCTTATTCAAAAAGTTGCGTAATTCTGAGGTTGTCTCAGAATGCAAGACGCACTCAAGACAGTCAAAAGTAAGATTTTATAGACTCTGTCGGTATAAAAAAGCATAGAATAGAAACCGGGTTTGTTTTAAATGCTTCACATACTAACATCTGACTCCCACAAACCCGGTTTCTTCAACACTCCGAAGCAGATAATAATTGGTTTGATTTTTGATTTTTGGGTAAGTCTATTGGAACTTACGCTTACGCAGGCGAGAACCGACACCCAAAGCACCAAGGGTTAACAGACCAAAAACTGAACTAGGTTCGGGAACTGCATTGACTTCAATAGAACCATAAGCTACACCACCGTCACCGTCTGAGACTCGCAAATTCATTGCATAAAGGCCGGGTCTTGAGAAAGACCATTCGCCACTGCTGCCTGTAAAGTCATCGAATAAACCGTCTCCATCCAAATCCCAATCAAAGGTAAGAATATCATTAATGCCTGGATCTGTCGCTGTGGCAGTAAAATCGAATGCGCGGTTGATATGGATTGTGAAATCCTCGGTTAAGCTGCTAATGATGGGGTCGAGGTTGTTAACTGTTAGGGTTTTGGCAAGGATGTTACTAATGCCACCATCGTCGTCTTCTGCTCTTGCTGTGTAGGTAAAGGTACCATTGTCTGCAAATACTCCCAGATTTTTGCTGACAAAACGGTTGCCAGAAGTGCGGGTATCAGTGCCGATATTTTCGTCGTTAAGGAAAAAGGATATGGCATCAGCGCCAGGGTCGGTAGCAAATAGTTCTGCAAATGCCGAGTCGCCTTCGTTGATGACTGGGCTGGAGAAGTTGAAATCTACGGTCGGTGCAACATTTTGGACATTGACAGTTCTGGTGATTGTTTGGCTTCTACGACCATCTTCGTCTATTACTTGTGCAGTCTGGGTGTAACTACCATCGTCGCCTAATAGACCTAATGGCACTGTTGTCGATGCACTGCCAGAACTTCCCGATGAAGTCCTGGCAGTTACCTTCCTATTATTAACATAGAAGTCGAGATTATCTCCGTCGCGATCGCTAGCAGATAATGTTGCTGAGACTGACTGACCTTCAAAAATGTTGATGTTTCCATTCCGACCATTGAGGAAAAACGATTCAAGCGTTGGAACAGTTTCAGGTGTCGGACTAACACCATAGAACATAAAAGTGTGGTCATCAAAATCCCAGTCTCCACCACCAAAAATGTCTTCAAAACCAACCCTGGCAACACCGGGACTCAAATAAGAAACTTTAGCATGGGGAATGCCATCGGGATTGCGACTAGCATCTCCAGTGTAATACCGATAGCCAGTGGAAACTTGTAATTCAAATAGGAGTTCTTCTCCTGGGGAAACTGCAAAATTTACAACTTTTCCTGTTTCTCGGTTGGAGGCAATGGGTCTCCGATAGGGGGAAGCAAGCCACAGGTAGCTATCGAAAGCTGCGGTGGAACCCAAAACAGACACAGTGATATTGCTGCCACTGGCATAGAGAGCAGCAGCTTGAGTAGAGGTAGCAAGGGAGGCAAAGGATAACAAGGATACAATGGTACTAGCAATGGGTAAATTGAAGAAAAATTTCATGTTTTTCTCCTGAAAATATTTGATTTTCTATAACGTTACTATTGAATAATAAAGCATAAACATAAAAAAAAGTTGTCGAAGATCGACAACTTTAATTGACAAATTCAAAAACCAGTCATAGCAATATATTCAGCATAAATTGAGTTAAAATCGACAAAATAATTTTTAAACATTGTCGAAAATCGACAACATTAATGATTCACGATAGTGTAAAATCGAAGGGGGAAACTGTGGGGAAATAGTTGTGATTAAATTTAAAGATGCCAGAAAAAGATAAAAAGTATTTTAGAACTCACGAGGAATTAGCCATTTATCAATTGGCATTCTCAACTGTAAGTTGAGGAAGTAATTTTGCGATTGATTATTGTATAACCAGATTTTATATTACTACCCCCAACTTCCACACCTCTCACACTCCCCTTATCTAACTTCCAACTTCTGAAGCATCTCCACCAACAACAACATTCCTAATACGCAAACTTGGTCCGCCACAACCAACAGGTAAACCATTTTGCCCACCTTTGCCACAACCACCAGACTCATCCCAATAAAAATCATCGGCGATCGCTTCAATATCTGCCAAAGTATTAAACACATTTCCCGAAAGAGTCACATCTCGCACAGGTTCAGCTAACTCACCATTTCTAATCATCCAAGCTTCACCAGCACTAAAAGTAAACATTTCCCCATTAGTCATTCCACCCAACCAGTTCCGAGCATAAACTCCCTCCTTAATATCAGTAAATAAATCTGAAACAGGAGTATTTCCTGGTGCTATCCAAGTATTAGTCATTCTGACTAGAGGTGGATAATGATAGTCAAGACAACGTGCATTACCTGTAGGTTTCTCCCCTAATTTTCCAGCAGTTTCTCGCGAGTGCAAACGTCCGACCAAAACTCCATCTTGAATCAACTGAGTAGTAGTTGCTAAAGTACCTTCATCATCATAAATATAACTACCTCGATGTACTTCTCCCTCTTCTCCATTTAGCATCGGTGGCACCATCGCACCATCAAATATTTGTAAGTTCTCAGGACCAAATCTCCGACCAATAGTCATAACTTCTAATAGATCGGGATTTTCGTATGCCATATCTGCTTCTGAAAGATGACCAAAAGCTTCGTGAACAAATAGACCTGTAAGAATAGGGTCAATAACTACTGTATAAGTATTACCTTGAACGATCGGTAAAGCTAGAGAATTAACAGCTCTCTCCGCAGCACTACGAACTTGATTGTCCAGATTAGTTAAATCTTCATAAGCTTTACGAGAACCCGTAGTTTCCCTACCAGTTTGTACGGTTTCCCCATTTCTGGCAGTAGCAGCAAAACGCATTTCCATATCTGTCCAAGATTGTTCTAGCATGGTTCCTTCGGAAGTAGCTAGAATGATTTTTTGGGTACTATCCCCATAACGAACAGATACAGTGGCAATTCGATGGTCAATACTTCGTAGCACTTGGCCATAATGTTCGCAGAGTTCTTTTTTATTGGCTAAAGATATTTGACGAGGGTCTTTACCTGTGAGAGAAACTATATGAGTTGCTTGAATAATAGGTATAGGAGCTAGAAGAGTTTCTTCTTCTCCAATAAGTTTGGCCGCAGCGATCGCCTCTTCTATTCTGTCTTTTAAGGTAGATATTTGATTAAAACTGGCAAAACCCCAAGCTCCTTTATAGCAAGCTCGGACTTGACCACCAATGGAAATACCTTCACTCAAGGTTTCTATTTTGTGGCCTCGCAAGAGAATATCTGTTCCTTGGGATTCTTCTAGGCGAATGGCCAGATAATCTACTTGAGAACTATAATCAGCGAGCAGGTCAGATAATAGATTTTTTGGTTCGGTTAGTGATATGAGCATTTATATTTTTACTCTTAACTAGCATTAGTATAAATCAATAATTTTAGAGATTTTTAGGTATTGCTAAAGTGTAGATTATGATAAGTTAAATTCGGGTACAGGAGCTGGAAGATTTTTTGTTAACTTAATTTCAATTCACCCCAGCTAGTACAAATATATATAATTTCTGGAGCAGCATAAAGTACAGTTCTATTTTTCTTTCCTGTTATATCATTTCTCAAAGCTTGGCTACATCTTCTTGAAAGTAGAGAAAAAGGTT
>NZ_LGSU01001167.1 GCF_002260545.1 Hydrocoleum sp. CS-953
GCTTTAATTATAGTAACTATTTAACCGAATATGATATAAGTCTGCGGAGAAGTTCTTTTTTGACTCCTCTTCGATCTGATGTTCAGTTGAATACTTATAAATATAGCTATCAGCTCTAAGATGTAATTTCTATGGATGAATTTTGTATAGTTTTAATTGTAGAGAATTAAGTAGAAAAATAGACTATGAAAATTGATATTGATATAATGACTCGGTATTTACATAGAATGCGAAATCAACCAGGATGGGATTCTCTCAATGAGGTTGCCACATCTTTAAATATGGATAGAGCTACATCTAGGCGCTACACAAAAACAGCAGAAGAATGGGAATTAATTGAACGCCAACAGTTAGAAAATCAACCAACTCAAATTCAAGCAACTCAGAAATTAATGAAATTAGAGCCTGGAGAAGTCAGAAAAATTGTACAAGCAAACTGTCAGGAGTTTGATTTTTAAAGATTGATATTTGACTGATAAATCTTGTCTAATATTGAGAGGATTTTGAATCTGAAACTTTCATAAAAGAGGCAGGAAATATTTATTATATAAATCTCAAAAAGTTTGCTATTGATATCTAAGCATTCAGCCGTCAGCTAGCCTCCTAGGTCATAACTACGTTTTTTCGTATAGGGAATGCTCCGCTTTCCATGTCGGCGACAGCCGAAAATAGCCATCAGCTATAATTTATTAAGTTTAGGACTTACGCAGCAGACCATATATATAGAGTCACAAACTATAACGTTATAGTTTTTAAACTCTATATATANTTTTTTCCCTATCCTACTTTCCATATTCTCTACTCCCTAAAACCATCTAAAATTATTTTTGTTAAGACACTTCCTACAACTAATACTGGTGTTAACCAATCACCCCATTTTACATATAAAGTCTGAGTCTTTCGTCGATAAATTGTATCAGTTAGCCTCCTGTCGGAGGAACTGCGTTTTTTCGTATAGGGAATGCTCCGCTTTCCATGTCGGCGACAGCCGAAAATAGCCATCAGCTATAATTTATTAAGTTTAGGACTTACGCAGCAGACCATATATATAGAGTCACAAACTATAACGTTATAGTTTTTAAACTCTATATATAGTACCTTTGCGTAAGTCCTGAAGTTATTATCTCACTAATATGAAGGAGAAATTAGTTTCCAAAGAAAATTAAAAGTTACAACTAAAGTATACTCCTTTAACCACATAAGGAATTATTCATTATTTGGTTAATTTCGCAGTTCCGATCCAGGAGGCTTGACAGCTAATAGCTGAATTATTACATTGATATAACAAGGAATGTACAGTTATGTTTAATTAAGATTTTCCAATTATTTGACTTTAGTAGTTAGTCTTCCTATTCCTTCCTGATATTAAATCCGCTTGCAATAGAAGTGTTATAAGAAACCGGGTTTATGGGAGGTAAATATTAGTTAGATGGGGCATTTAATATCAACCCGGTTTCTATACTTTTTTATAGCGATACTACCAAATTCCATATCACTCTTCCCTAATATTCTTTATTATTAGACATCTCTAATAATAAAGAATAAAATCAATGACCCCAAAGAAATCATCGACATATTTCCCCCTACTCCCTTTTTTCTGGATATGTCTATTTATCAAGAACATTACAAATTAATTTCCCAGCACCATTAGATGTAAATTTTACAATATTACCATTTTTTTGAATTTTCTGTTGAGTGCGACAATTATAAATTTCTAATGGTTTTCTCACACTATTAATACTAACTTCTGCTCGATATTCCCAATAGTTTTTAGCACTGCGTTTAATACTGAGAATACAAATTTTATTGCCATTATAATTACGACAAAAAGATGCTGCTACAGGTGGTGCAACAGCAAAGAAAAAAATAAATAAAACAATTGACAAAATAATGTATTTCAAGATTCCCAAATTTGTTTGTAATATAAAATCCGGATAATTAATATATCTAATACCAATTCCCATGCATTAATGCTATACTTGATTAATACTTCAGTTATTAAGTAATTACCTTAGCATAATTACCTTTTTGCTGATTTGAGGCAATTTACAGCACTTTTTAGGATGGTGAGGTACACTTTAATTAATTATCTTTTGCCTGTAGCAATAGTGCCTGTTGCCTAAAGTCCTAAAATTTGTACCTCACTAACTCCGAAACTGCTGTAATCTTAGATTATCCTTATTTTTACTTCTCCGTACGGACGTTGCATGCAACGTCCCTACCTACTCCCCTACTCCCCTACTCAATCAAATGTAGAAAAGTTTTTGAGAAATGGTATAAGTCATTGCGACTGAAACGGAGTGTAAGGTTTGCCTCGCATTCCGGAACGGATAGTAATCTCAGAAGTGCGCGGAGATTGCTTCCTATCGTCACAATGACAACGGTTCAAATGGATTCTATATAATCAAAAAAATCAGAAGGCGCAACTGCACCCCCTGATTTTGATGAATTCTAACCCAACATAAAATTCTCAGCTACTAACGCTGGCGCACCTTCTAATGTAGCAAATTGACCTCCACTACCGAAACCAGGAACAGTACCATCAACATTATAGTACAAATTACCAGTTGTACTATCGTAAACAATGAATGCTTCTGATGCAGCAGCATCACTTTCATTAGCAACAACAGCAAAATTCTCTTGTATACTCTCTGTTGTATCAAATGCGGTGAAAGTAACAGCTTCAAGTTCGATTAAATCTTCTGCTCCATTAAAGTCAGTTATGGAATCAACACCTAACATACTTGCATCGAATACCTCATCAGTATCGAAGACAAATATATCGGGATCTGCTCCACCTGTCAGCATATCATCTCCTCGTTCCCCATTGAGAATGTCTGCTCCTTCTCCACCTATCAGGATATCGTCATCTTTTCCTCCACGGAAAGAATCGTTTCCTGCACCACCATTGAGGGAATCAATACCTCGAAAGCCATCTAACAAATCGTCCCCCAAATTACCATTGAGGATATCATCTCCTTCTAACCCATAGATGTTGTCATTATTATTACCTCCATCAATACTATCATTTCCTACAGTACCAATTGTATTTCCTGCGAATAAATTTCCACCTCGGACTTGAAATATCTCGCGAGTACCTTCTTCATTTTGAACAAATAAAACTGGTTCGCCTCTTTGATGACCAGGAACGTCAGCAAAAGTACCAGATAGATTTGTGATATTACCTTCAGGGGTAAATGCAGCAGCTAGCTCAACTGGCAGCTCGGACTCTCCTGCTTCGGCATCATCATCGTTATCGTCATCATCATCATCAGTCTCTACTTGACTCATTTCCATGTTTTCCATGTCATCCATGTTTTCCATGTCATCCATGTCGTCCATGTGTTCCATATCATCCATGTCACCATCATGCTCACCATCATGTTCCCCATCACCATGTTCCCCATCGTCTCCACCATGTCCACCGTGGTGTCCTCCTCCAGTGTAAGTCCAAATCTTCACTTGCTCATCACCCTCTGCTAACTGTTCGCGATCAACAGCAAATGTAGTAATGTTAGCATTATTACCTTGAACATTAGTATTAAAAGAATGATCGTCCAGATTGAAATCTTCAGTAGGAGGATTATCATCTTCAGGTTCGGGGCGCTGGAGAACATAGCCAGAAGTAACCTCAATCTCCCCTGTATAATCTTCTCCGTAAGGACTAATAGGTTCTTCCAGCCCTGCCGCTACTACATCACTGAAATCAATTTCTTCACCTGCTGCGATCTTTTTCTCAATATCAATACCACTCAAAACCGTTAATTTCCCATGATTAGTAATATAGATATCCTCAAAGTTATCTCCAGCAGCATCTCCCACCGCTACATTGAGATTATTCTCTAAATCATCATCATCAGAGACCAATCCATCAATAAGTATACTGGTAAGCAGCTCAAAATCTTCACCATTATAAATCTCAATCAATACCCCGTCTTCTGTAACTATACCAGTAACTATGTCAGCAAAGCCATTTCCCAGAATATCACCAGTAGCAACAGATCCTTTTTCCCCTGCAATATCATCTACTTCCTCAAAAGCATTAAATTCAGCAATTTGTAAAGTGTCATCACCATCAACATCTGTTATACCTTGTGCTTGCAGATTAAATAATGACCTGCCATCAAATACTCGAACTGTATGATCCCCTTCAATCTCCATAGCAACAACATCAGTGGTATTATCAGTAACGTTATTGCCTACAAATGGTAGCAAAGCGTTCACATCATCAATATCAATATCTACCCCACCTGTAAAATCAGAACCAAAAGGATTCAAATTAAGGCTAGGTCCTGTGACACCGCTACCCCGGAGTAGTTCAATACTCGTACCATCAGCATCTCCCTCTTCATTGCTCAAACCTAACCAAGTATCATTTGTATTTAGAATCACCCGGACAACTGCCATCATACCCGCATCTTCATGGAACAGAATATGGCAATGATTCACAAAGCTACCATCATAGTCTTTGAACTGCATATACATTCTGACTAGGGAAGCGTCACCATTAAATTCTGCTGTACCGTAGGGATTCGTTTCTGTCACTGTACCTTCCTGATGAGTAGGGGGTAGAGCAATGGTATCCCCTTCTATATAAGGTAGATAAGTATTATCTAAATCTGCGATGCGCTGACCATTGATATCTAAAACTGTAAAAGGATTTTGGTGAATGTGGAATGGATGCCATTCTAGGAGCGGAAGATTTGGAAAACCATCTTCTAGCAATGTTTCATCATCTAACCCAGAGATATTAAACACATTCCAGATTTCTGCTGTACCTAACATTGGCAGCGCTATTGGAGTCTCAGTTCCAGGGAGAAAATACCCGCCATTAATTCTGTAAGTTCCCTCGAATGTATGTACCTCTAAGTCATCTGGAATATTACCTTCGGCGATCGCTCCACCAATATTTGCACTCCAAATATATGTACGTTCCCGGTCTACACCAACACCATTTTCCGCTGCATTAACTCTCTCTATCAGAGTTTCAACTCTTTCTTCGAGACTATCATAAGCTTCTGGAATTGGAGCTGGAGCAGTTTCTGGACCAGTTACATCAAAAGTCATCAAAACCTGGGGTCCCCAAGTATAGTGACCATCATCAAATCCTTGAGATTCAGTACCTTCTGGCAATTTAGCCGTCATTGTCTGGATCAACTCTGGGCTATCTTCACCCACAATTTCTGGCGTACCATTAGATAGCAAATAATACTTACCTGGTTCGGTAAAAGAATGATCTATAGTTATCCGTTGCCCAGGTTGGAAAATTGGTGAATCTTCCATAGTTCTGCGGACTTCTTCTGTAGCCCGACCAGGAAAAGAGTCACCATCAAGACCTACATAAGTCATTTCCTGGAGTTCGAGAGTAACTTCCCCATCAGGACCGATCTCTTCTTTGTATAACTGAAGAACATGGTGAGAATTAACATCTGAATTTAGGAGCGAAAATGTTTGTAACTCACCAGTCTCTAATTCAAGTGTGGGGTTATATTGACCATTAATAGTGTGAATAACGTTTTCTGCTGGTGTCTCTAAAACACCACCGCCATATTCAAATATCTCGGGATTATTTGTACCATCCTCATTTCTACCCAGAGGTAGTTCAGGGTTATAGAGAACTGGTTTAGCGTTATAACCTATAAATACAGCATCTGATAGTTCATAAATTGGCAGACCATCATCTGTAAATCCTTCAGTTTGTACAGGTGTACCCGCAGGTAATGGAATATCACTTTGATTGAGGGGATCGTCTGGGGAACCTGGTCGATCTACTTGCTGGAGACCAAAGGTGTTAAGGGTCATCAAATAGAAATTTTCCGAGGTTGGGTCCCATTTATTTAGGTCTGGTTCATCGAAGTTGGGGTTAACTTGCAGCGCACCTACTAACCCTGCTGCTAGTTGAGTATTAGTGTATCCTTGACACTCCACGGACTGAAAGTCGCGTGGATTCTTAAGGGTCACAAATTTGATGGACTGAAGTCACATCAAATTTTACCCTTAATGGCATAGCCAAAGATGCCTCTAATCTGTCCGGGGTGAACCCATTCAGGTTGCTTTTAACTCCAATATTTACTGCACCATTACAGTCAGCATTTATCAATTTTCCTTCCCTAGTTTTGTACAAACCGCGTTTGATTCGTTTACCACTAAAATTATATTCAGTAGGGTTATCAGCATTATAAACAGGTATTAAATCACCGTCTAAAAAGCTAGCTTTAGAAGTATAAGATTCTTCCTGTTCTTTGTAAGTCAACCCGTATCTATAACACATAGATTTTAGTTTCATTCTCAAGTTATGGTGTGGTATTTGTACAAACTTTTGGTTGGTTTTCTTGCCTAAATTTATATTTTGTTTCATGCCAGGATTAACACCTACAACTATAGTAGATATTTGATTTTTACTACACCAGTTTATTAAATACCTAGCTGCTTTATTTAGGTAATCTCTAACTTTATTATTCCGATTTATAGTGATACTAATTTGTTTTTTTGTCAAACCTTTAATACCCTGTTTATCTTTTATAGATTGCAATCTAGAATTTTCTTTGTTGTACCACTGGTTAATTGATTTAAGTTTTCTACCGTCTAGAATAAACGATGACCCAGTATTTGATACACAAGTGGCTAGATTGTCTAAACCAAGGTCGATTGCTACTGCATNGATTGCAATCTAGAATTTTCTTTGTTGTACCACTGGTTAATTGATTTAAGTTTTCTACCGTCTAGAATAAACGATGACCCAGTATTTGATACACAAGTGGCTAGATTGTCTAAACCAAGGTCGATTGCTACTGCATTATCTGTTTTTACTGCTGGTTGTGGTTCCGACTCCGTAATAAATTCTACTTCAAAAAACTGGGCATCAAATCTAGGAATTATTCTAACTTCCTTGAGATTCTTATCTGCCAATCTTTCAGGGAAAGGGATTTTTACTGCACCATATTCAGCCTTGAATTTCTGAGACATTGGAATATTAAAACATCCGTCTTTTACCCTAATTCGAGGTATGATTAAAGGAAAATATCCCTCTTTTTTGAGGTATCTAGGCATTCGTATTTGTTCAAACCGATACAGACTTTCTTTGGCCTTATGAATTAAGTTGAAAAATGACTTAAAAGACCTGTCAACAACTTTCAAAGTCTGTTGTGCAATATCAGTTTGAAGTAGCTGATAATTTTCGTTTTCTTTGCAGTAATGATAGTTGGATTCATACCTTAGATATCCGCCCTCAGAGAAATAGAATTGTCGCACAGAATACAAGCCAACATTGTACATATTTTTAGATAATCTGCACAAAGCTTTCAATGCTTTAAATTCGGTGCTAGACAAATTTCTAATTTTGTTCTTTTGAGTTAGGTACATACAATAGTTTTCGCTTTATAATGTCTATCTTAGCGAAGTGTCCTTGAATTGTCAACATGACTACGGGTTAAAACCCGTCGATTCGCTTCCATCCCGCCGTTTAAACTGGCGGGTTTCCCA
>NZ_LGSU01001168.1 GCF_002260545.1 Hydrocoleum sp. CS-953
CAATTATCAATTATCAATTATCAATTATCAATTATCAATTATCAATTATCAATTATCAATTATCAATTATCAATTATCAATTATCAATTATCAATTATCAATTAATGAATGTTCCTTGTTTATCATCAGTATTTCAACAGAAATGATGTAACTAATACAGCAAATTCCAGGTATATGAAGTACAGTAGCAGTAGCTTTTCAAAGAGTGTTTTAAGTCTTGAATTAAGGTTGCATTTTTGTTTATATTGTCTACTATAATTACTGTAAAACATTTACATGGAATAGACTGTAATTCCAACTTAAACTATTAGTAAATAAAATAGAGATTAAGGTTGTATAACATGGGTGTTATTTTAACTATTTCTTTTCCGTTTCCCCAAAAGTTGAGCTGCAAGTATCCCACCCAGAAAACCAAATAAGTGTGCCTCCCAAGATACATCAGGATCTGAAGGTAAAATACCCCAAATTAAACCACTGTAAAGAAAACCAGCAGTTAAGGCGAAAAGAACTGATAAAATACTAAAATCAAATAAACTTCGGAGTAATAAAAAACCAAAATAACCAAAAATTAATCCACTAGCACCAATATGAATAGAACCTGGTGAACCAAAACACCAAATACCTAAACCACTAACAATTATAGTAACAATACTCACAAAGAAAAAATCACCAACTCCCCGTAACATGATTAACCAACCCAGAGTTATTAGTGGCACAATATTAGCTATTAAGTGAGCATAACTACCATGCAAAAATGGAGCAAAAAAAATACCAGTAATTCCTATAGAACTTTGAGGATGAATTCCGCCGTAATAATTCAGTCCTCCCCTTAAAAGTTCGGCATTAATAATTTGTACAATCCAAAGAATAGCAATAATACTTCCCAAAATTGTCACCTGGGTATTCAGTTTTTCAAATAATTTGTTCATTGGTTTTAAGTTATAGTTGATATATTTCCACTATTTTAAACTATTATAAGCTATTAGCTGTAAGCCATCGGCTATCAGCAATAAGACTCTACTGTTTATAGATATTCTCTAAGGTTAGTCAGGAAAATATAGGCGTTAGAGCAACTTGTTTAATTGCCCGAAGTGAGGGTAGTCCTAAGGAAGTAGGGACGTTGCATGCAACGTCCCTACAGAGTCATTTCAGTTATTAGTTAACACCTGCTTCTGGCTAAACCCAGAGGCTTGACATAAGGAATATTCTCTTTTTTTATCCCCTTAAAAGGGGAGGCTTGAGACCTTTTTTTTTGTCAGAATAAATAGGAATTATAGAGGAGGTAGTCAGAAGAATTTTCCCTTGATTTTTATGTCATAATCAGCCCAAAATACTAAATTTTTGAACCTTTTGGAGCTAAAAGCTCGCACTTTTTTCCTTCTAAAAATGCTCAAATATTTATCTGTAAATGCTTTGATATTTATAGCAGTTTTCATTAATATAGAGTAGAGATATTTTGGTTTAAAGGAACAAGGAATAAGGAAGAAGTTTTGTAGTCTACTTTTGTGAAAACCGCTATAATCAGCAAACCCTAATAATTAATAATTAATAATTAATTATTTTGTTTTTTTCTTTTGCGCTTCCTAGCAGCATCAGCAGACTTTAATATTTTTAATTGATAAGGGTCAACATTTGTACGCCAATAAACACGATGACCTTTAATTTCTGTACAATTTTTCTCTAAACATTTGAGCCATCCGAGTCTATTTTCAATTTGTTCTAAATCATTTAAAAGTCCTCTATCTTCTTCTTGGACTGTAAGTTTAGCAAATTTTTCATAGTGGGGATAATCTGAAGTTACTAAAGCATCTTTTCTGTGCAAAATTGGTGGATTATATTCACTTGTATAATCCTCATAGACCACACTTAAATCCCGCAAATCAATATTCATAGTTGTATGTAAAACTGGGTGACCTTCGGTATCAAAGTCGGGATAAAATAAATAAGATATTATTGGTAGTTTATGATGAAATTTAACGATAGTTGCCTCATTTAATCTACCAATTGTACGATTAGCACAACCTTCATAAAGTCGCAACAAAGGGTCAAGTTTTGCTACAGCAGAAACATGAACTAATAAAGAATAATCAGATTTATAACCAATAGAACTATTTTGGCAACATTTACTAATCAGAACAGAATCACCCAAACTAAATAATATTAAATCAGCTAAAGTACAGGCTTTAGTATAACTCCCAAATAAAGCTCTAATATCATTTCTAACTATTTCTGAGAATTGGGAAAACTTAGGGCGATGACTAAATTTTGTTAAGGCTAAATATACTAACAAGTCTTGACGCCGTTTATCCGTTATTTTATCCCATTCTTGATAGTTAGTTACTTGGATAATTAACTGAAAGGCACGACGAAAATTACCAAATTCTTCAATTAAATCTGTCTCTTCGTCAAGTTCTCCTCTAACTGGTAGACGACCGCGATCGCTCATAAAATTCATCAAAGGAATAAGCTGTTCTTCATAATCTTCAAACCGCTTATTTTTGCAACTAATTCTAGGTGTATATAAACTGGTTTTCAACCGAGATGCCTGGAAATTTTGAGCTTCTGCTTCATCTCTAAAAACAAAGAAAATTCCTAAATCAATAGGAATCGAATCTACATTCAACACTTGGTCAATATAAGACTTTAATTCTTGCTGTTCATAATATTTCTGAAAAGTCTTACGAGCTGTAATTATGCCATCTCCATAAGCAAGTTTTCCCTCAGTTTTACTATCATCAATTAATACCAGAGCAGAAACAATTAAAACTTTTTTAGTTAACTGCCAAGATTTAATCAAAGCTTCCCTACGTTCGGCTAAAGATTCTATTACATTAATTACATAACCAAGATTGACAATATCAGCAGCAATACAAGGAGTTTCTGGCAAATAATAGGGGTCCCAACCTGCACTTAAATAACCTTTTTTAGCAATATATTTGATATCCTCGCCATATCCACAACCATAGTCAAAAAAAGTTGTACCTTCTGTAAATAGATTTGCTTCTACAGCTAAACGTACTGGTTTAGAAATTTTTTTACGAACTATAGCAGCTTTATGACGTTGTATTTGGGAAATTGGCATCTCAATAGTATGCTGAATTACATGATGGTCTTGAATTTCTATGCCATGATTTTTAAGGTGTGTTAACCATCCTTTACGAGTACCAATTAAACGAGTATTATCTAACAGTCCTAGTTTTACTTCAGCAGAAGTTAATTGAGCGAATTTTTGGTAGTGGGGATATTCGGAAGTAACAAAAGTTTCTTTCCGATGCAGCACAGGAGGATTTTTACTATTGGTGTAGTTTCTCTGCTCAACTTTTCCCTCATTCAGATTAATAGAAATGCTAGTTTTTAAGGCAGGATGAGGGTCAATATCAAAATCTGGATAGTGTAAATAAGAAATTGTTGGTTTGTCAAAATTAAACTTTATTAATGTGGTCGTTTTGGCATCAGCTTTTTGCCTAGAAACGGCTTTGAGATATAAACGATGAGCTAAATTTTCGTAGAGTTGCAGTAAGGGATGAAGTTGTTCTAAAGCAGAGATATGAATATAAAGAGCGGTTGGTAATTTTTTCCCTATTTTGCTTTGTTGACAATATTTTTTTATCGCACCAGGTTGATAAATTTCTAGGAATATCTGGTTAGCAAATTCACAAGCAGACTTATAAGTAAAAAAATAAGTTTGAATATTGTCTCTAACTTTCTGGGGTAAGTCAGTTTCTAATTTTATTTTGGGTAATATTTGAAAGTCTTCTATATTTAAAGCCAGATATAGTAGAAGTTCCGAGTAACTTTTTTTTTGAAAATTAAGTTCGTTTTTCATTGCTAAAATCTGTCAGAAGAGAAGAACAAATTACCTACTAATATCACATCGGGTTGAATACTTATTGTATAGTTAGCGGAGGTGGGTAGGTAGAAAATTGGGAGATTGAATATTGAAGTAATTAGGGTTTGCTGAAAAAGTCTTTTTTAAGGAGCAGGGGAGCGGAGGAGTAGGGGAGTAGGGGGAGTAATTTTTTTCCAAAACTCTTGCCCAAAATGCTAACTTTTTGATTTTTCGGGAACCGTGCATGAAGAACTGAAAACCAAGGTATTTCAGACCTAAAATTGCTCAAACCTTTATCTCCAAATGCTTTTAAATTTAATCAGCAAGCCCTAATTATAGAATTATAAACATATATAGTAATCCTCAATGATTTGTGAAAAAAAAACTGTAGGGGTTTGGTTTCCAAATCTCTTTTTCGCGCTTGGGTTTGGAGACCAAACCCCTACGATAAAATGTTACAACCTATTCAGGATTGCTATATTATATAACCGAATTCTATATAGCAAGGGAGTAATACCATTTCTCAAAAACTTTTCTACATTTGAATTGAGTAGGGGAGTGGGGAAGTGTACGGACATTGCATGCAACGTCCGTACGGGAGTAGTAAAAATAATGATAATTAATATTAAATTGCCTTAAATCAGAAAAAATATGATTCTACCAAGATAATTACTTAATAACTGAAGTATTAATCAAGTATAGCATTACTTTTGGTAATTAGTATAAGATATTCCCACTGCCTTTCCCCTTGACTAAAATAATTACAATGTACCACCACCAAGTTAAGGTATAGAAATCTTTATTCCAACTAATACTAATATCTATTCCCTATTCCCTTAAGATCAAAACTACTAACTCGTGACTGAATAATTTATTGAAAATCAACTCCACATTCCTACATCCTCTAGTATTTCTTCAGAATTAGCAATAGAACTAACAACAGTTTTAGATAAACCTTTTTTGGAAACAGTATCAGAAGTTTCTGTATAAAATTCTAAACGAAGTTTTACCTTTCCTTTGTTCCAGTAAGAACCAGGTTTTAATAATTGACATTCTAGCCCATCTTCAAATAGATTTTCCGACTCTAATCTAGTTAAAATCATAGTTATATATTCACTAACTTTAAATGTACATTGAAACATTAAAAGACTAGCACCTGTAGACAAAACATCATCATTATTTAGTAGATGAACTTCAGTTTCCATAAGAAAAGTTATCCTGGATTTATTTTGAATGAAAAAGGGAGTAGGGACTAGGGAGTGTGGGGAGTATGGGGATGGAGAGTACAGGGTCTCGAAGATACCCAAGCTGCATTAATAAAAACGGACTTCCCATCCAGGGAGGGGTGAGGGGTGAGTCCCACAGTTCCCACAGTTCCCTCACTCCCCCACTCCTGATAAGAGTTACCTGGAAAACCTGTTAAAAAAACCAACCATAAGAATGTAAACCTTTACCCAAAAGATTTACTCCTAAATAACATACCCAGACTACAGCAAACCCAGTAGCAGCCAAAATAGCAGGTTTTCGCCCTTGCCATCCTCTAGTAATACGAGCATGAAGATAGGCCGCAAATACTAACCAAGTAATTAAGGCCCAAGTTTCTTTCGGGTCCCAACTCCAATAAGAACCCCAAGCTTCATTGGCCCAAACTGCTCCAGCAATAATCCCAATAGTCAGTAGTGGAAACCCTAAGCCAATGATACGATAACTAATGTTATCTAGCGTTTGGGCAATATTTAAACGCTCTGGTGAAAGGGTTGTTTCTGCCTCAACTGTTTGAGTAACCTGAGTCATTTCCAAAACAGCAGTTTGACTATGACCATTTTTTGTAGATAGGGGAAAAGGTTCATGGTTATTCTTAATTTCGTTGAGGTTAGCTCCTTCTGTTTCCAGTTGTAAATTTTCCGAGTGCTTCACGAAATGATTATTTCTATAAGCACGAGTGCCAAAAGAACTACCACTAAGTTCTACTTTTTGGCCACTGGTGATAATTAGAAAAGCGATCGCCAATAAGGACCCCACCATAAGAGTCGAATAACTTAACATCATTACACTAACGTGCATCATCAACCAATTAGATTTTAGAGCAGGTACGAGGGGTTCAGATATCTGCATATTGGAGGGCAAAGTTAGGGCAGCAAAAGCAGAAATACCCATAGCAACTGGAGAGGTAAAGATTCCTACCAGGCGACTACCACTCATATTTTCAGCTATAAGATGAATAGTAGTAATTCCCCAAGTCAGGAAAAATAAAGATTCGTACAAGTTGCTAATAGGGAAATAACCAGCTTCTAACCAACGAGCGCCAAGTAATGTTGCAATACAGAGATTAGCGATCGCCATTCCTGTAGAACCCAAAACTGAGAGATAGGGAATACGGGGAAAAGCAGCACCTACCCAGTAAATGAGCATCGTAGTAAATAAGATAGCAAACGAGATATTATCCAGTGAGTTTTGGAGTCTGACTAGATCCATTAATTTTTCTCCATGATGATGTATTTCAGTTTACATTGTTGATTTTAGGGAATTAGGTTAAAGATACAATTATTTTTCACCATAACTTTAGGAGTATAAATACCAATACCGCTCAACCAAACTTACTCAAATTTACTCAACAACCTGAAAGCTTAGTTGAACGCAAGTGGATCGACCACTACAGGGTTAAACGGCAAACCCTTTATTCCTTGGTCAAAGACATCAGGAATTAGTTTTTTAATAATATTCAATGACCCATTTACATCGGCATTTAATAATTTATTTTCCCTGGTTTTATACAACCCTATTGTTACTCTTTTTCCACTAAATTTCGTTTTTTATCTCCATATTTCGGTAAATTATCCCCATCTAAACAGCTAGATTGAGACGTATAAGATTCTTCTGTAATTATTACTTTTATTCCTCTTAGTTGGGCTTTATATGTTAACATCTCTATCAACCTATAATGAGGGATGTTCACAAATTGTTGATTGTTCTTTTTTCCTAATTTTATTTCTTGTTTCCAGGTCTGGTTATGCCCGATAATTAAGATTCCTATTTCATGCTTAATGCACCAATCTATTACTCTTTTACTNTTAACATCTCTATCAACCTATAATGAGGGATGTTCACAAATTGTTGATTGTTCTTTTTTCCTAATTTTATTTCTTGTTTCCAGGTCTGGTTATGCCCGATAATTAAGATTCCTATTTCATGCTTAATGCACCAATCTATTACTCTTTTACTTGCTGTATGGAGATAATTTTCTACTCGACAATTTCGTTTCGGCTAAGAGCCGACATGAATGTGAGTTAATTTTTCTAACTTCGGAGAATTACTTTTATTGTGGTTATTTTTTAATTGAGATTGTAAACAAGAGCGCTGTTTATTATAAAAGGTATTAATTGCTTTTAATGGTCTGCCTTTAATCAAAATAGGTGCAGTTCCTGTTTGATTTGTGGTTACAGCCATTAAGTTATTCACTCCTAAATCTACTCCTGCTAGTTGTTGATTTTTTGTGGTTTCCTCCGATTTTTCATAGACTATTTCTATTATGTAACAGCTACTTTTGGGGACGATTCTGGCCTCAATTATTTTTGTCTGTGAAGTGGGAATTTTTATTTCACTCATCGACAGATGACAAATTCCTTTGTTTAAGGCTTTTTTGTATATTGATTCATCTGGCTATGGCAG
>NZ_LGSU01001169.1 GCF_002260545.1 Hydrocoleum sp. CS-953
TGGGTATGAAAAATTATCTTTATCACAGTCATTCATGCTAGAGGCAAAAAGTAATATGGAAGATGGTTTTGATGATTTGACTGCCTTACATACTTGTGTTTTTTTGTATTTTTCTACTTACTAAAATTCATTATATTTATCAAATTAATTATTTCTGCCAATTGTTAATTAATGACAGTACAAGATGATAGTCGAGAAAATGAACTTATCCAGTTATTTAACTTAGAAAGACCAGTCAATTTAAGTCGCAGTGGTACAGATGCAATCTTGACTTTAAATCAACTTAAAATTCCTTTTGAATTAAAATCAACTACAAAGACTTCTGTAACTACAGTTAGAGATTTTGGACCGGAACATATTAAAAAATGGAGGGGAAAACATTGGTTATTTGGTTTCTATGAAAAAGGTGGTAAAACCCTAAAATATTGCTTGTATGCTTCCCCTGAAATGATGGCTCCTTGGATTAGTGAAAAATCAGATTATGTTGTATCAGATTATAAACTTGCTCAATTAATACCAGAGTTAATTAGCATATCTTTACTATATGAAATTGTTGTGGAAAAAGAAGTTTATACAGTCGAAGATGCTCAGAATCTGCAAAAAAGACAATACACAATCCAAGAATACCGAAATAAAATGGATTTATAATTTGGCTACTCTCCTGAAAGAATGCTTTCAATTTTAAGAGATAGATGTCATTTCAGTTATCAGTTCTTAGTTATTAGTTATTAGTTATAGCAATCCTAAATAGGTTGTAAGATTTTATCGTAGGGGTTTGGTTTCCAAACCCAAGCATCAAGGGATTTGGAGACCAAAGCCCTACAATTTTTTCTCACAAATCATTTCATATTGCTATATAAGTTATTAGTTATTAATTATCACTTTATGGTCAACGTTTAAGAGAACTTATAACGGAAACTATTCAACAAAATACTTTACCATTAGACCTCTTCAAAAATCCAGAAAAAATTAATTATTCTCCATAAATTTATCAATTACTTCTCCCTATTCCCTATTCCCTATTCCCTAAAATAGATAATGCTATTTGATAAGCCATAGGAGGTGGTACAGCATTACCAATTTGACCTAATGCTTGATAAACTGCACCAGAAAATTTCCAAGACTCAGGAAAACCTTGGAGAATTCCACAGTCAGGAACAGACAACCGAAAATGATTATTTTGGGCTACAAATAAATGTGCTTTTTCACGATTTTCAGCTACTCCGTTCGGCCAAATATGTAATTTTCCCCAAACTTTTTGTGCAGAAACACTACTTAAAATAGAGGTAGTATGGCGGGGTCCAGTTAATCCACTTCTGAGAGTAGGTGATAAAGCATCAAATCGAATATTTGGTAATCCTAAAGCTTCACGAGTTCCCATACAACGTTGTAATTTTTCTGGAGTTTTACAATTATCGAAAAGATTTAGTTGAATTGGTTTTGTACATTGATTTGTTGGTAAATGATGCCAATAATGCGTAGGCTGAGGAGGTTGATATTTAGCTAAATATTTTTCATCCTGAAAACCGACAAAAAAGACTCGCTTTCTAATTTGAGGAATGCCAAAATCTGGAGCATTTAAAATAAATTTTGTGATTTTATAGTGAGGAGCTAAAGGAGATTCAATAACTTCTTAAACATATTTGCCGAACTTTTTACTTATCAATGCAGTAACATTTTCTGCCACAAATATTAGAGGTTTAATTTCTAATACAGCGCGAATAAATTCGGGGAACATATGGCGATTATCTTCCTTATATTTTTGACGACCAGCAACAGAAAAAACCTAAAAAAGTAGACCATCATGGATAATATCAACTGAGCCATAATCAGAACGCAAATCTACTTTTATAACCAAAAAATAAGGTCTAAAGCCTCGCCTTTTGAGGGGATGAAAAGAATAAACTTTAGTATTTTAATCCGGATGCTTCAATAGGAGGTACTGATAACTGATAACTGATAACTGATCACTGAAATGACATCTCCTTTTTCACCTGAAAAAATTTGCCACTGTGGTCTAAGATTGCGCAAAGTATTACCAGCTTCTACAAGAATATCGTAGGAGGAAATATGAGTAAAACCTGCTCGGTCAAAACCAAGGTCAAGACCACCACCTCCACTAAATAAGGAGAGAGTTCGCCATCTATTTTTAGGAATTTGTGGCATTAACTTTTCAGGATTTAGATTAGGGATATTGATAGGATGTATGGGTTTTTTCCCTTCTCCATTTAAAGCTTGCTTTTTAGCACGACTAGATGCTTTTGAACGTTGTCTATAAATTTCTCTTTGTTCTTCAGTAATATTCCAACCTTGATGGGGTGATGGTATTGACATTAGGCAAACTTTCTAGATTTACATTTGATTGATCATCCTATCTTTTTCAGGTAGAAAAAGTTATTCAATATTTTGTAGGGAACTTACATTGAACTTTCGCTTATTCCTTATTTTCTTTTTTATCCAATTAAAAGGGGAGGCTTGAGACCTTATTTATTTGGTCATATTTCTATTGGTTTAATTGATATTACTATGCTAAAAAGTTCTATTATTATTTACAAAATTGTTGTTAAATCTAAAATAAATCCAGGTAAAATATTTTCTCCTGATACTGTCTTTGGATTGTCTAATATTTCTACTTCTTGACCTTGACGATAAATTTCTATTTGCTGTTGTTTGCGATTAATTAACCAACCTAATTCAGCGCCATTTTCGATATACTCTTGCATTTTTTCTCTTGTTTTTAAGAGTGAATCAGTTGGTGACATTAATTCAATTAAAAAATCAGGACATATAGGAGCAAGATAAATTTGCTCTTCTGATGTCAAAGCATCCCAACGTTCTTGTTTNACGATAAATTTCTATTTGCTGTTGTTTGCGATTAATTAACCAACCTAATTCAGCGCCATTTTCGATATACTCTTGCATTTTTTCTCTTGTTTTTAAGAGTGAATCAGTTGGTGACATTAATTCAATTAAAAAATCAGGACATATAGGAGCAAGATAAATTTGCTCTTCTGATGTCAAAGCATCCCAACGTTCTTGTTTTATCCAAGAAGCATCCGGTGAACGTTTAGCTCCGTTAAGCAGCAAAAAGCCACTATTAGAATCAAATACTTCCCCTAAATTATTTTGACGACTCCAAGCCATTAGTTGATAGATTAAATCAGCATTAATTTTACCTGTACTACTGCCAGTGGGTGACATGATAATTAATTCTCCATTTGCCGTTTGTTCAAATCTTAAATCGTCATTATCGCGACATAGTTGCCAAAATTGTTCTTCTGTAAGATTGAGTTTTAATTCTAATACTGGTGGTAAATATATTGTGGGTATTTCCATAATTTTTGCTTCCTATTTTTCGGTTAATTTTACCGAATATATTCTATTTCCCTCTGCCTTTAAAGCAAAGTTTCTTTGTAATAAAAACTCCTATATATTTTCATTTTTGTCTTTTTGACTAAAGTCTCATTCACGAAAGTTTTAGTCGTCAAATTCAAGGGTTTTTAGCATTATTTTTTTCAGTTTATCTTTGCTTCAGTTCTCTATTATAACTTTTCGGNCTTTCAAGGGGAAAAAAAATAAATTTTTTCCCCCTTTGTGTCTTACCTCTCCCTAAAAGGGAGAGGTAATTATCAATTAAAAATTATGCCGAAAAATATATAAAAGTTTCTTCGAGTAATTACTGGAATGATACAATATCAGATATTAGTTATCGTAATGTTTCTAGTTATTTCTGCTTGGCTAGTTAGAGCTAAATCTGTTGTCTAAGCAATGAAAATTGTCTAACCTTAGTCAGTAGTAAAAATTCAATAAACCCCCCATCAAAACAATGCATGGAATTAATCATTTCATCAATTGCTACTCTGATGGCATTCCTCATGGCTTTGAAATATCCTAATATTGCCGGGGTGAAGATAGATTACCGCTTATTTTACAACAAGGAGAATAAATAAATTACTTATTGAGCAAGTAAAAAAAGATCTGCTTACAAAAGCTGAAAACTCCCATTGATGGTTTGCTATACCCGCTGACATAATATCCACCTTAACTCTAGAGGTGGTTTACCATTAGCTAAGGGAAACACATCTCTACCAGTCGCCCAACTTTCAAACCAACTTGTGGGAGGCCATGCTGTTTCTGGTAAATGTTGACGTTCATATTCTATAACTAACTCATTAGAAACCATCGCCAAGGGTAAATCTTCCATCGCTGTTGTTAACTCATCAAAAGTAAACAAACTTGACCAACATAACTGCGCCATATCTCGCACTAATTTATCTGGCACATATTCATCTACTGTCAAAAATATATTGAATAAAAGTAAACCACCAGAACAAATAACATCAGACATTTTTGCTAGAAATAACCGTAAGTCATCTACATCCCGAAAATGAGATACTACTTCTGTGGCGATCGCTAACTGATAAAAAGCTGGTCGTAACCTTGTCAGTGGTTCAAGAATATCTCCCTCTATCACATTCATTGATAAATTTTCTGTAGCGATCGCTGTTTGTAACTGTTCAATAAAAGCAGGAGTTAACTCTAAAACATCTACATAATGACCTTTTCGCGCCAAAGGTAAAGCATTCCTACCTGTTCCTCCTCCCACATCTAATATTTTCAAGCTAGCGTTTTTACCAAATTCTGTTATAGTTGCTAATACCTTAGTATCAGGATGAGAACCAAATAAAGGAGGCTTTCTTTTCTCTATCCAAGACNTAACTGTTCAATAAAAGCAGGAGTTAACTCTAAAACATCTACATAATGACCTTTTCGCGCCAAAGGTAAAGCATTCCTACCTGTTCCTCCTCCCACATCTAATATTTTCAAGCTAGCGTTTTTACCAAATTCTGTTATAGTTGCTAATACCTTAGTATCAGGATGAGAACCAAATAAAGGAGGCTTTCTTTTCTCTATCCAAGACTTATACTGCTCTCCTAAAGTTGGAGTGCGAATAGTTACTTGACAAGCTATACCTTTTTTGGGAGGCTTCACTAATTCATATTGAATAACTAACATTGAAGTTGCAGAAGTATTAAACCCTTCTGTCAACCTCGTTTCCATCATTTGACGTAATTGTAATTTTCTTTCAGTGGGCATTGGTCTACCCAGATGAGAGAATAAATTTTCTACAATATTTATATAATAGTCGAGCATACCAGGCAGACAAGGAAGCACCAACTCGCCACGACCTGAAATATAGCTATCAAGCTTATATACAATAGCTTTTTTGAGAATATCTGGCGAAGTTACAAGTGGCAGTTGGTCGCTTATTGGTAATGTCTGTTCCTGGTTCATTAGCAGATTCTGCCTTAATTAATAATAATTAATAATTGTCTAGGCTGGAGAATTTAGTTAGTCCTATAATATTCTAAGTTAATTTTAACTTCTGACTTCTGACTTAATTAATTCTCCCCAGACATATAAGACTCAATTATTGATTATTAATTACTAATTATTCAGTTAACCCTCTAATATTTTAGGTTAACTTCTGACTTCATTTAACTTCTAAATTCAGAATTCTAAATTCAGAATTCTAAATTCATTAAATTGATTATTAATTACTAATTATTCAGTTAACCCTCTAAATATTCTAAATTAACTTCTGAATTCTGAATTCTGAATTCTACATTCTAAATTTCGATATTGATGGCGTGATTCGGGATGTGGGTGGGTCTTATCGAAGGGCGATCGCTGATACGGTGGAGCATTGTACGTCTGGCTCATTTTCTCCGACTTTGGCANTAACTTCTAAATTCAGAATTCTAAATTCAGAATTCTAAATTCATTAAATTGATTATTAATTACTAATTATTCAGTTAACCCTCTAAATATTCTAAATTAACTTCTGAATTCTGAATTCTGAATTCTACATTCTAAATTCATTAATTAGTACCTGCAAAAACTATTTCTGGTTCTGGAAATTTCGCCTGAGCTTCCGAAAGTGGTCGTCTTCTACCCTCTTCTTGCCAATAATTAATTAGTTCAGTAGCTTTATTCAGGAGATCCACCCGATCTGCTTCAGAAATCCAATGCTTGGCTTCCATTTCCGTTTTTAGTTGTTCCCAAGCATCATTCCGAGGCCAGAAAAAGTAACAAGTTAAAGGACTGGTACCATTTCCTACCACTTGATCTACAGCAAGTGCTACATTATCGTCTAACCAGACTACTTTTAGTATAAATTTGGACAATTTACCTCCTGAGCCAATTTTAGGCTAATTTTCAAACTTTAGACACACAAAATTTCATCTTACCATAAAAATTTGATAATGAATAAAGCAATTTTGGTTTTCGATATTGATGGCGTGATTCGGGATGTGGGTGGGTCTTATCGAAGGGCGATCGCTGATACGGTGGAGCATTGTACGTCTGGCTCATTTTCTCCGACTTTGGCAGATATTGACCAACTTAAATCTGAGGGTATTTGGAATAATGACTGGGAGGCTTCGCGGGAGTTAGTTTATCGTTATTTTGAGAGGCAAGGTCAAAAACGGGAGGATGTAGTTTTAGATTATCAAAAGTTAGTAGCTTTTTTTCAGTCTCGTTATCGGGGTTTAGATGAGGATAACTGGAATGGTTATATTTGTTCGGAACCTTTATTGGTAAGTTCTGGTTATTTTGAGGAGTTGACCGTAGCAGGTTTGTCTTGGGGATTTTTTAGTGGAGCGATGCGAGGGGAAGTTGCTTATGTTTTGGAGGGAAAGTTAGAGTTGAGTTCTCCTGTTGTAGTGGCAATGGAGGATGCACCGGGAAAACCTGACCCGACTGGGTTGTTTGGAGTAGTGGAGCAGTTGGAAAAACAAGATGGTTTGGCTGAAAATTTATCTGTGATTTATGTTGGGGATACGGTGGGAGATATGTATACCGTGCAGAATGCTCGGAAACAGATGCCGTCAAGAAGTTGGATTGGGGTGGGTGTGTTGCCTCCCCATGNTGAAAATTTATCTGTGATTTATGTTGGGGATACGGTGGGAGATATGTATACCGTGCAGAATGCTCGGAAACAGATGCCGTCAAGAAGTTGGATTGGGGTGGGTGTGTTGCCTCCCCATGTACAGGAGAGTAAGGAAAGGCAAAATGTTTATACTGCTAAATTATTGGAGGCAGGAGCAAAAGTAGTTTTGAATAATATTGAAGAGTTGTCTGGGGAAGTGATCGGTAATTTAATTAATAATTGATAATTAATAATTCAGGACTTACGCACCAGACCATATATATAGAGTTTAAAACTATGGCGCAATAGTTTTGTGACTCTATAGATAGTACCTTTGCGTAAGTCCTGTAATTAATAATTCATATCATGTCCGTTGGTATCGTTTGTGTAAAAGCTGTCGAAATATCTACACTTATGTAATCTTTTTCCTTTTTTTTAAGCTTCTTCCTTCCCCCTTCCCCCTTCCCCCTTTTCGGATGTTTTTTAATTAAAATCTGCCGATTTGAGTCATTCTCCAGTCTGTCAGGTTGGCTTTAGTTATCAGAAAGTTCAGCAATTATTTAAGGCAAAAGAA
>NZ_LGSU01000117.1 GCF_002260545.1 Hydrocoleum sp. CS-953
ATAAGCTTTGGTTTGACATTGTTCTGGGGTTCTCAGTGTATGTGTTTCCAAAGCAAATTCTTGAGCAACATTAATCAGTCGTTCCAAAAAATCTGTCCGAAAATCTCCCCAACTCCCCAACTCCCTTACTCCCTACTCCTATTAACTCTAGGAACAAATAGAACAAAATCAGTAGGCACTATCGGTTCAATACTTGAGTCAAAACCACCCACTTGATTAGTACGCAATATTGACAAGGAAGCACCAAACTGGAGAAAAATCATCGCTAGTTGGTCGTTAGTAAACCGAGGTAGGAGCGATCGCCAACTTGCTGCAAGTTGCCCTAAAGTTTCGAGGGGAGTTTCTACAGGGAAACCTCCTAAAGTTGTTGCTTCATAACGCCAGTCTGTTCGTGCTTTTCCTAAAGGTGTTAAATGATTTTCCAAAGTTTTGACTAGGTTAGTCAACTGTTTAAATCTTTGAGTTTGTTCATCATCGGGATGTTCCCTCAACCATTTCATAATTAGNCCTAAAGTTGTTGCTTCATAACGCCAGTCTGTTCGTGCTTTTCCTAAAGGTGTTAAATGATTTTCCAAAGTTTTGACTAGGTTAGTCAACTGTTTAAATCTTTGAGTTTGTTCATCATCGGGATGTTCCCTCAACCATTTCATAATTAGGGGATTTGATTTTAACTGGGCGACCATCCGATTCAAAGCTGTATAGAGTGCCTGACTAGAATCTTGTACACAGGAATTTATCGGACTGACAGAAGTAGTACCTCTACCATCTCCTGTTCGGTAACGAGCTGCCATTACATCTAGTTCTTGCACTATATAATTAAGTGGGGAAAATTTAACACCATTAAAATCATAATCTTCAGTCATAGGTTTGAACTTAATAATAATCTCCGAAGTAGGGCGAACTCCTAACCATCCCCATTGCCGATCGCCCATATATCTTGCCCAAGATAAAGTACCGGAAATAATTCCATCACAGTTATGAGTGTAGATTTGTCGATATTCCAGATTAAACCGAAGTTCATTAGTCAGGGGTTCCCGGACTACCTTTGCAATACCAAAAGCAAAATGACCGAAAAATATTCCCAAGGGTGAAAGTTCTGGTTTTTTCCCGCCAATACCTCCATAAACGTGCATGAAAATAGCGCGTTCCCCATCTTGCCAAATAGGAGCATCAGAAATTTCACTCTCTTCTAGTTTTTCAGTAGGGTCGAGGAAAATATTTGCTATATTACCTTTCGGCGCGACTTCCTTCTGCCAATATTTATAGTTGATATAATCTAAAGTTGCCTTTTTGCCAGAAATTATTGTCTGAGGTTGAACAGAAAATAAAGCACGAGGAGCGATCGCCTGTACGACAAATTTACCTACGGCATTTTTGGCTCCATAAATATACCAACCTTTGGAATTTACAGGAGAATTTTCTAAACCTTCATTAGTAGAAGGCAAAACACCATTACGGTCAGCAACCACGGAGGGAATATAAACAATTTCCTCCATACCATCAAATTCCTGAGAGTTGCGGTTATAGTGAGACACCCGAAATAAATCATCGCCGACAAACTCTTGAATTTTCACCAACCCATAAAAACGACCAGAAATTTGAATTGGTTCCCGACTAATATATAGATTTTGGCGACCTGCACCAGTATCTTCAACTATTACAGGTTCGGGTAAAGCTACAATTACATCATCTTCTGGTCTTGCACCTGCTAAAGATTCTAGAGGATCGACATTTTGCCAATTATTTATCCGGTCTGGATGAATATTTCCTTGTCGCTTACTTATCCTTACCTGCTCGACAAAACTAACATTCGTCGTGACAAGCTGAACATAAGTTTGTAGTTGAGGGTAATCGCTCCAACGTAAATTTACAATTTGTCCGATCAGGTCTTGATTTGCCGAATCTGCTGTATGAACTTCCAGCAATACACCTTTAACTTTTTCCCTTTCCTCAGCAGTCGGTAAAATTAACCGCCCTACATAAGTACCGATAGGTTGATAAAATTCTGAATTAATATTTTGACTAATCTCCTGTCGGCTAAATTGACTTTCATCAAAACTTTCTCCTTCCGGCGTAGGTAAACTTTCCAAATTTTCCTCTATTTCCTGTTGTCTATTGCCGATTAAATTTTCTCCCTCAATATTTTGATTAATTTCCTGTCGGTTAAATTGACTTTCATCAAAATTTCCTCCTGACTGTGTAGGTAAACT
>NZ_LGSU01001170.1 GCF_002260545.1 Hydrocoleum sp. CS-953
AGAGTAATAGTCAGAAAATTTCAGCATTCATCTCTGGTGTTGGGGTGCTTTAACAAATGTTATTAACTGTTGCCTATAGAGTAATAGTCGGAAAACCAGAAATATTTTCATCTTGTGGAGCTTTCCACAAATACTGGTTTTTCCCTCATCAAATCTTGCCATCCATAGCTATTCAGTGCAAAGCCACCAACATTTTCATTCTCTGAAGCTCCAAAAAAAATCGCGCCTCAAAGAATTTTCGGTTGCATCCTGACAATTTTTGTGATATCATAAAATTTATCTGTAGTCGTTTGCCCCTACGCATGACTTTTTATTCAACTAAAAATAGTAAAGTTTTCCACCTCAGAGCGAATGTTGTACAAAAGAGTATTGTATAAACATAGCTAGTTTTCTGTAGGGGTAAAGCCAACAATATTTGCATTCTCTGAAGCTCCCGAAAAAAATCGCGCCTCAAAGAATTTTCGGTTGCATCCTCAGAATTTTTGTGATATCATAAAATTTAGCTGGAGTCGTTCGCCCCTGCGCATGACTTTTTATTCAACTCCAAATAGTAAAGTTTTCCACCTCACAGGGAATGTTGTACAAAGGAAAATTAATCTCAAAGATATAAAATGGCTTCTATACAACAGCATTGTCTGAATATAGCTAGTTTTCTGTAGTGGTTTGGTCTCCAAACCCCTACCTTCACTATTAGTAATTAGTGGTACTTAGACATCAAAAATTTACTATCGTGATTTTCCTTTTAGTAAACGTGAACCAAAACCTAGAACACCCAAAGCAATTAAACCTAGTGCAGAAGTAGGTTCTGGCGTTGATGTATTGTCAATTTCTGTACCTTGCACAATATTGTCAATTCCTGTATTAATACTCCTTCCATTTACAGTAGTCCAGCGAATAGAACTAATTTCTTCACTAGCAAGTATTCCTAAAAATCCTACAGTTGTTGGGTCGTGATTTAATACAAAAGTGTCAAGAAGACCAGTAGTACCAAAAACGCTGACTGTTGCTGGACCAAAAGCATTAAGATAAGTATCAAATCCTACTACTTCCGTAGGTGTACCAAATTCTACTGTAAAATCTTCACCACCGGTAGCAGTTAGTATGCTGCTAGTAGTTACAGGAACTCCAAAATTAGTATACCCAGGACTACCAACTACTACGTTGGGTTCAGGAACACCAGCTAAACCTATATATTTATTACCATTACTAACAAAGGATGGAAGACGACGATCTTTTGGTGAGAATGCCTCAAAGTCTTCTACTAAAGTTGTATTTGTTAAGGCATCAAAAGCATTAACATCAGTAAAAAACATTGTACTAGCATGAGCACTTCCACTAGCTCCAGCTACAACAATTAATCCTCCAGTAACTGTTAATAATTTACTCAATGTAGTTGGAATTTTCATTAGACTAACTCCAGTTAAATATAGTTATAAAATAGAAGATTCGTTTNAAATACCCTTAAGGAAGTTCCGACTGCCGTAAAGGAGCATCGGAAAACTTTACTGTTTTGCTTCCTAACATAAAACCATGACATCAAAAACGTATCCGAAAACTATAGAATTATTTTTGTCTTGTCTTTTTAAATAATAAAGCATGAATATAAAAAAAGTTGTCGATTTTCGACAACCTTAATTAACTAATTCAAAAACCAGTTATAGCAATACATTCAGCATAAATTAAGTTGAAATCGACAAAAGTATTTTTTAACATTGTCGAACTTCGACAGCTAAATTAATTATCAGGATGCTATAATAGTTTTCGGANNNNGGTTCTGTAATTATTTTATTTAATAGTAATAAGCAAATTTTGCTCGTGCTGAGGGATGATAAAAATTATATTCCATTTCCTAATACTTGGAATTTATTAGGAGGATTTTTAGAAAATGATGAGTCTCCAGAAGAATGTATTCGTAGAGAAATAAGAGAAGAAATAGAAATTGAATTAGGAAATATTAACTTCTTTCAAAAGTACAATATTTATGACAGAGAACATTATATTTTCTGGAAACAAATAGATTTAGACTTAACGCAAACTAAACTTAATGAAGGTCAGCGTTTAGCTTATTTTCGTAAAGATGAATTAGACAAACATCAACTTGCTTTCCAATGCAATTATATTTTGAATGATTTTTTTTCCCAGATATTATGACACCAGTTGAGTAAATAGGGTCTGCTGAAAAAGTCTTTTTTTAACGAGTAGAGGAGCGGGGGAGTAGGGGAGTAATTTTTTTTGCCCAACGATGCGCCATAAATGCTAACTTTTTGAGCATAAAGAGCTGAAAAATAGGTACTTTTTCTAGACCCAAAAAGGCTCCAACCTTTACCTGTAAATGCTTTGATATTTAACCAGTAAGCCCTAAATAAATTATAAATTATTCATTATCAATTATCAATTATCAATTATTAATTATTCATTATTAATAATAGCCTGAGTCGCAAAATTTTCATTTCTCGTCGGAGAAAGAACTCTAGCTTTTAAAATAGCAGCTCCTAAAAAAGCATAAGAAACCACACCCACAAACGCCAAAAGAAATATATTTAAAACCCCAGAAGCATTCCATAAAGCATGAAGAATAGAAGCAGTAAAATAACCAACTCCTAAAATCAACCAACTATTACGACGTCTTAACACACTTAAGCCAATAAAATAACCAAAATAACCACTATAAGCCATGTGACCGGCAACTGAACCTAAAATTCTTGGAATTAACAATTGTAATCCCACCAATTCACCCGCACCTACACCCAATTGTAGACTAGCACTATCCACAATACTAGGCACATATTGCCCAAGAGTTTCCAATAAAGTAAATCCTAATGCTGAAGCTGTTCCCAATAAAATTCCATCTAAAGGTTCCCAAACACCAATTTTCTGTCGCCAAGGAAAACGTAAATTACGACCTATTAATAATGCTAAAAACACAGGCAATGCTTTGAGCAACTCCTCCATTAATCCCGCTCCAAAAAACATCCTGATTAGGAAATTAAAAAAGCCAACATCTTGAGGATTGACTGATATATCACCAGGAAGTATTATACGAAATACCCCAATAAAAACTGTAAGAATAGGACTCAACAAAATTAAAACAGTTATTAAAGCAGCTCCAAATAATACCCACCAAGGCTTTTTTTTACCACAAAGTCGATAAACAAAATAATAAGCTGCACCAGCAATATAAGTCGCCAAAAGTAAATTAAAAGCCCCTGCATTACCCACTGTTAAAAACATTAAAACCACAAAAATTACAGTGATAATACCAGGATAAAGATAAGCCTTTTTAACCAATTGCTTTCCTGTAGAAGCAATTGGAAATAACTGTGTTAAAGTAATAGAATCAGTATCTTCAACATCTTCAACTCCCACATTAACATTACTAACAGAACTTACAGGAGGTGGAGTAAAGTTTACTTGTGGTGATACTGATGCGGTTGATTGTTGGTGGGATAAGTTATCGAATATAAATTCTGGTCCATTAGAACCTAGACGAATACGATCGCCCACTTGTAAAATTTGACATTCTTCTAGTTTCTCTCCATTAATATAAGTACCATTCACACTATTTAGGTCAAAAATCTCCCATCTTAAACCATTAGTTCCAGTTTGTTCAGTATGAAGACGAATTAGTGCATGACGGCGAGAAACCATCCTATACATTTTTGTCTCTAGGACAATGTGACAAGTTGGATCGCGTCCTAGCATTACCTCTTCTGTCTCAGATAGGTACTTCTTTATGAGTTGTTTCTCACATAGCCTTCTTGTAGACAGTTGTCGCAAAAATGCCATTTTTTCAGATACTTGGTAGTTATTTCAAAAGTCAGGGAATAGGGAATAGGGAATAGGGAATAGAGAATAGGGAATAGGGGGGATGAAATAGTTGATTCTATATCTTTGAATTGATTTAATTAAAACTTTTGCCAGAGGTCTAGTTATGAGTTAGTAGTGACACTTTCCTTTCCGGAATGCTCCGCAAACGCGAAGTTTAACTACATCAGTTATCAGCATCGACTGCTGAAACCAAAAGCTGGAAAAACTAAAGTTTATTTTTTTCATTTCCTTAAAAGGTAAGACTTGAAACCTGATTTTTTTGCCAATACAATAGACATCTCCAGAAAATAAATAAACCTTTTAGTTATATTAGCTAAAGAAAGAAAAATTCACCATAAAAAAATCTTTTTTCCTCCCTTTTTCGGAAAAATATTTTACCTATTCCCAGTTAAGTGTTTCCTGTTCCCTCCTATGGGAAAAAATCTATATATTTTTCACGCCTAAGTCTAATTAAGGTTTGCTGAAAAAGTATGTATTTTTTAAGGAGTCGGGGAGTAGGGGCGATTTCCTACGGAATGCTCCGCAAACATTAATTGCCCCTACCGGAGTAATTTTTTTGCTCAACTATTTGCCCAAAATGCGCTCCTTTTTGATTTTTCGGGAACCGTGCATAAATAGCCGAAAACTAGGTACTTTGTTCTAGACCTAAAAAGGCTAAAACCTTTCTCCGTAAATACTTTTATATTTAATCAGCAGAGCAATAATTATCAATGAGTAATTATCAATTAAAAATTATTCATTGTTGAATTTTTACTGATTTGCTTTAGCATCTTGAATTGCTAAATAAAAAAGTAAAGCTGCAAGAGGTATACTCAAACTTAGAATTACCCCTGTTACTAAACCTCCTAATTCTGGTTCCCCAGAAGATAACTCAAAAACAGAGCCAACTGCCGCGATCGCTGCTATACAAGACCCACCCAAAAACAAACCTGACTTAGGAGTTCCTACCATATTTTTTATTTCCAAGAATTTATTGACTTTTTTTGTTTTTCGTGATATGAAAAAAATCAGGGCTGAGTTTTCCAGCCCCTAGATATTAGTTTCCATCAGACTCAAGCAACAGACTTAACAGCTTTAGGAGAGAACTTATGCTTGGCCAATTCTTCATTAAGTGCCAACTTATTTTCTACTCGGTCTACAAAAAGCACTCCATGAAGATGATCCATTTCATGCTGAATTGCCCTAGATAATAATTCTTTAGCCTGAAGAGTTTTAGGGCGACCATTTTCGTCTTTGTAGGCAACTTCAATAATTGAAGGACGTTTAACATCCAAATAAACCCCAGGAATACTCAGACATCCCTCTTGGAAAAGACAAATATCACTACCATACCTTTTAATTCTAGGATTAATCAAAACTAGAGGAGGGGTAGCAGAATTATCTGGCTCACAGTCAATCACAATAACCTGTTTTTGGACAGCAACCTGTGGTGCAGCCAAACCAATACCATCAGCAGTATACATAGTTTGGAGCATTTCTCGCACCAGTTGCCTAATATCATCATCTACCTTAGCAACTCGCTTGGCTGACTGGCGTAAAGAGCGATCGCCCAGATAATGTATTTCTAGAGGTGATTTGTTTAATTTTTCCTTATTAACTATAATTTCAGAATTCATAGAGTCTTAACTTACCAAAATCGCTACATCTTTAATTTATTTATAGGTATTTTTCCTACCTCTTGCTCTATTTTAATAGAAAATATTAGGTTTCTGCCCATGAACAGTTAGACTGACTATCAATTAATTAATTAGAACATCGGATTGACAAGGGAACAGAAAAAAATAAATCCTCAAATCTCGTACCTTGTCCTTAAATCCTTGGGACTTACCTCAATCAACCCAGTTACTAGGATAAATCTTTGGTTTGAACAATAGAAATCTACGAAAAACCCTATTTCTAGGTTTGCGTGCATAAGTCCTGATTTTATTATCAATATATATAGCTAAAGTTAGAAGTTAGAAGTTAAAAGTAAAATTATTGCTGTGACTACGTTTTGGCATTTGAAAATGTCATAACACCAATGACAATTGCTATATTTATGCCCAACTATCTACTGCGTCCAAAATCCCTAAATTAATTAGTCAAGTATAATATATTATTTAATTTGGCCTTACTTCTAGATTAACCTAATATTTTCTAGCTTTTATTTCTGGACAGGCTTAGTCCCAATTTAATTGATACAAATCCTAATCTCTAGCTAAACTTAGCCTGACATATTATTGCTCTAACTTCTTGCCATAATCATGGCAAAAAATTTTTACATACCTCATAAAAACCTGTCTGTACTTGGTTTCCAAGTCCCCACCATTATATTTCAAAAAAGCAAAAATCAGAAATGCTATGAATAATGACTCTAACTCCTCTCCAGCTAATAATCCCAATTCCAGCCCTACATTAAAAAGTCCCAACGGTACCCAGGAAGCAATTACTCCTGTAAAAACAGCAATAGAGCAGTTAAACCTCATAGACAATGAAATAGAACAAATGCTTCCCGCCTCTGCCACAAATAATGCTTTAGTGGACAATCAAAAATATGAAGGGCCAAGAAATAGATTAGCATCCATTGTCACCCTAGTAGCGATCGCATTGATGATTCTAGGGTTAGCCATGGATAATGTGCTGCTTGGTTATACCAGTGCGGTTGTAGCAATGGTAGCTTCAGTCCGGATGATTTGGCCTAGTTGGGGTAAAGTCTGGAAAACTATGATTCCCCCAGTTTGGCGTAACCTAATCATTGCCTGCTTTGGTATCCTGTCAGCTATTGTAGGTTTACTGATGTTAAGTGGAGCAAACCAAGAACCTGGTAGTCGGAATATCCAGATTAACTGGGATGCCATTGGAGCGGTAGGTGAACTTATTGGTGCATTAGGTCAAATTTTAATTGCAATTATTGCGGTATATGTAGCTTGGCGACAATACGTTATTTCCAAAGATTTGACAATTCAGCAAAACCGCATTACTCAACAACAAACCATTGATGCTTACTTTCAAGGGGTTTCCGATCTAGCAATGGATGAAAAAGGTTTCTTAGAAGATTGGCCACAGGAACGAGCGATCGCTGAAGGTCGTACAGCAGCTATTATCAAAAGTGTAGATGGAGAAGGTAAAGCGAAAATTCTCAGATTTTTATCTCAGTCTAGACTGGTGACACCCATTAAGCGCGATAGATTATTAGGTCGCCCCATACTTGATGGTCAAGGGGGTTATGCTGAAGATAGAGAATATGGTATTCGTGTTATTGATTTAGGAGTAATGTTAGCAGGTGCTGACCTGACAAAAACAGATTTGCGGTGGACAGAATTAAGTGATGCTAATCTGGTAAGAGCTAATCTTGACGGTTGCGATCTGGTAAAAGCGAATTTTTCTCGTACTATTTTATATGAAGCAAGTTTGGTAGGTGCTGACTTAAGGGGAGTAAGATTTTTTTATGGCACTGCTGAAAATGCTACTCCCCGCAGTCGTACTAATGTACCTAACTATCAGACTGGTGTTTACACTGGTGCAGTTGTGGAAAATGTTAACTTTACAGGAGTCAAGCGGTTGTCTGATGAACAACTTTATTATTGTTGTGCTTGGTGTGGGAAAAAAAGTAGAAAAACTATACCAGGTGGTTGTGAAGGTATTCCAAATAAATTGGGGCGTTAGATTTTCGGGAGCTTGGGGAGTAGGGGAGAGAGGGAGTAGGGGAGTAGGGG
>NZ_LGSU01001171.1 GCF_002260545.1 Hydrocoleum sp. CS-953
TAAAACTCCAAATCAACCATTCTCTAAATTCGGGCAAATTATCCAGGCAAATCCTATGGGTTTGGTATCCAAACCCTGAAAAATATTTATAGCAAACCCAAAAAAAACATCGGATAAATTGGGAAAATCATCCCGAAAAATATCTATGGTTTTAGAAACCAAACCCCTACTTGAAACCGTAAAAATTCTATGGTTTGGAAACCAAACCTCTACGACTGGTTTGGGAAACCAAACCCCTACTTGAAACCGTAAAAATTCTATGGTTTGGAAACCAAACCTCTACGACTGGGTTTGAAAACCAAACCCCTACGACATATATTAAAAATAAATCAAAAAATGCCACGAATTTTTGACAATATTGAACAATACCTACTCCCCATACTCCAGGATACTATTGAAACCTCAAAACGAGCAGATTTTTGTGTAGGTTATTTTAATCTTAGAGGGTGGAAAGAAATAGCTGATAAGATAGAAAAATTTACAGGAAATGAAAATTCTTGTTGTCGTCTTTTAGTCGGAATGCAGACCTTACCGGAAAAAGAATTACATGATAGTTTAGCTTTCAGAAAAACTGAAACTGGTATGGATAATCTTAAAGTTATTCGTTTCAAAAAACAAATAATTCAAGGATTTTACGACCAACTAACTTGGGGCGCACCTAATAATAAAGATGAAAAGGCTTTACGTCTCCTCAGAAAACAAATTGAAACGAAAAAAGTAGTTATTAAACTATTTCTTAGATATCAGCTTCATGCCAAATTATATTTATTTCATCGCGACGATATTAATAATCCTATAACTGGTTTTTTGGGCAGTAGTAATTTAACTTTGTCAGGATTAAAAAAACAAGGAGAATTAAATATTGATGTTCTTGATATTGATGCTTGTCAAAAACTTCATAAATGGTTTGATGACCGATGGGAAGACCGTTGGTGTCTGGATATTTCCCAAGATATCATTAAAGTTATTGACGAAAGTTGGGCGCGAGAAAAGTTAATTCCTCCCTATCATATTTATCTAAAAATGGCTTATCATTTATCCAGTGAAGCTAGAGCAGGATTATCAGAATATCAAATTCCTCGGAGTATTAAAGATGAATTATTTGACTTTCAAGCAGCAGTTGTGAAAATTGCAGCTCGTTATCTAAATCGACGGGGGGGAGTTTTAATTGGGGATGTTGTTGGTTTAGGAAAAACTCGTATTGCTGCAACATTGGCAAAAATTTTAGAGGATGATTTTTTCTTAGAAACTTTGATTATTTGTCCGAAAAATTTGGTGTCTATGTGGCAAGAATATGTTGACAATTACAAATTACGAGCTAAGATTATTTCTATTAGTAAAGTTCAGAAAATATTGCCTCAAACCAGACGTTATCGAGTGTTAATAATTGACGAAAGTCATAATTTAAGAAATCGTCAACGTAAACGTTATCGAGCAATTCAAGAATATATTGCTCTGAATGAAAGTCGCTGCATTTTATTAACAGCAACTCCCTACAATAAAAGCTATTTAGATTTATCAAATCAACTGCGGTTATTTATTCCAGAAGATAAAAATTTAGGCATCCGACCAGAAAAATTATTACATGAAATAGGAGGCGAAATAGAATTTAGTCGGAAACATCAAGCACCAGTGCGCTCCCTAGCAGCATTTGAAAAAAGCGAACATCCCGATGACTGGCGAGAATTGATGCGACTATATATGTTGCGTCGCACCCGTAGTTTTATTCAAAAAAATTATGCTCAAATTGATGAGACTGGGCGAAAATATTTAGAAATGAGCGATCGCTCGAAATCCTATTTTCCGATTCGTCAAGCAAAAACTATAACGTTTGACTTAGGGGGAAGTGAAAATTTATATGCGCTTTTGTATTCTGAAGCGGTAGTTAATATTTTGGGTGAGTTAAACTTACCGCGCTATGGTTTGGGAAGTTATGAAGTTTCTCCAAAATCAGCAAAAGGAAAGTCAATGACTGATGCTGAGTCGCGACAACTCAAAGATTTATCTCGCGCGGGTAAAAGGTTAAAAGGTTTTTGTCGCACTAACCTATTTAAACGTTTAGAAAGTAGCGGAGTCACATTTTTACAATCTATCGATCGCCACATTCTCCGAAACTATGTCTTTTTGCACGCCATTACTAACCAACTTCCTTTACCTATAGGTTCGCAAGATGCAGCTTTCCTCGATCCTCGCAACAAGGATGAAGACTCCATATTTTTCGACTCGGAAGATGAAGCAGAAAATATAGACCTCCCGACTACCACCTTTATCTCTGAAACCGAAACAGAATATCAGGAGCGAGCAGCCAAAATTTATCAAGAATATGCCACCCAATACAAAAGTCGTTTCAAATGGATAAGACCAGAATTATTCAAAGCATCTCTGAAAAAAGACCTCCATGCTGACTGTTTAGCATTAATAGAAATTGGCAAAAAGGCTGGCAACTGGGAAACAAACAACGACCAGAAACTAGAAATATTAATCGACCTCCTTNGAATATCAGGAGCGAGCAGCCAAAATTTATCAAGAATATGCCACCCAATACAAAAGTCGTTTCAAATGGATAAGACCAGAATTATTCAAAGCATCTCTGAAAAAAGACCTCCATGCTGACTGTTTAGCATTAATAGAAATTGGCAAAAAGGCTGGCAACTGGGAAACAAACAACGACCAGAAACTAGAAATATTAATCGACCTCCTTTGTCAAACTCACCCCCAAGAAAAAGTCTTAATCTTCTCCCAATTTGCTGACACCGTACATTATCTGACTAAACAACTCGAAAAACGGGGTATTCAGAAAGTGGAAGGAGTAACTGGAAACTCAACCAACCCAGCAGAAACAGTATGGCGTTTTAGTCCGGAAAGTAACGGTAAAACTATTTCCAAAACAGAGCAAATCAGAATTTTAATTGCCACAGACATTCTCAGCGAAGGTCTAAACCTCCAAGACTGTGCAATTATTATTAACTACGATCTACCTTGGGCAATTATTCGATTAATTCAACGGGTGGGAAGAATAGATCGTATCGGTCAAAATGCAGCAAAAATCTTTTGTTATTCTTTCTTACCTGCGGATGGAGTAGAAGAAATAATTAGGTTGCGCAGTCGTCTAAGGCAACGTCTGCAAGAAAACGCCGAAGTAGTCGGAGCAGATGAAGCATTTTTTGAAGACGACGACCAACAAATTATACTCGACCTCTACCATGAAAAAGCAGGTATTCTCGATGGAGAAGATGACACAGAAGTAGACTTAATATCCGAAGCATATCAAATCTGGAAAAATGCTATTGATGCAGACCCCTCCCTGAAAAAAACTATCGAAAATTTGCCGAATGTAGTTTATTCGACTCGCGACTATCAACCTACTCCTAGTTATCCCGAAGGAGTATTGCTCTATATGAAAACTGCCGAAAGAAATGATGGTCTCGCGTGGGTAGACCAAGAAGAGAAAAGCGTCACTCAATCTCAATTTGCCATTTTACGAGCAGCAGCGTGTCACCCCGACACTCCAGCACATTCTCATCACGAAAAGCACCACGACCTACTGCAAAAGGGAGTCGAATTTATTGCCGAAGAAGAAAAGAATACAGGAGGTCAACTAGGTCGCCCATCAGGGTCAAGGTTTCGTACCTATGAGCGGTTAAAGAGATATGTTGAGAAAGTGAAAGGTACGTTGTTTGCTTCAGAAGACTTGAAGAAAGCGATCGCTCAAATTTATCAATATCCTTTGAGACACTCAGCTATTGATAGACTCAACCGTTGTCTAAAAAGTGGAGCAACCGACGAGCAACTGAGTAAATTAGTAGTTACCTTATATATAGATGAGCAACTGTGTATTATTCAGGAAGAAGCAACAACCCAAGAAGCACAAATTATTTGTTCATTGGGGTTATTCCAATCGTAATATTTTGGTCTCCAAACCTTCCAAAATAAAACCATCACCGTAGGGGTTTGGTCTCCAAACCCTTCCACCAAACCCCCTAACAAACCAAAAATTCCCTCAACCAAAATTGTAAACCATCACCGTAGGGGTTTGGTCTCCAAACCCTTCCACCAAACCCCCTAACAAACCAAAAATTCCCTCAACCAAAATTGTCAAACATCACCGTAGGGGTTTGGTCTCCAAACCCTGGTCTCCAAACCCTGGTCTCCAAACCCCCGAACCAACCAAAAATTCCCTCAACCAAAATTGGAAACCACCACCGTAGGGGTTTGGTCTCCAAACCCTCTTCTCCAAACCTCCCGAAAAACCAAAAACCCCCTCAACCAAAATTGGAAACCACCACCGTAGGGGTTTGGTCTCCAAACCCTCTTCACCAAACCCCCGTCAAATTATCCGGGTGTAATACATCAATTTCCCATCGCAGAGGATTTTCAATAATATAATTACGCAAAATATTCAAAGAATCCTCATTCCTAACAATATGCTCATAATAATTACGTTGCCAGAACTTAACCCCAGGAGAATTTCTTTGTAAGTTAATTAACTTAGTAGTCTCATACTTAAAATAAGCAATAATTGAACCTAAAAAAGTCTTTTTATCGTAAAATTGACGCGACCTCTCCAAACCCTTTTCCAAACCATCATTCAAACTTTCCCCAAATTTTTGATACTCATTAATAACAATAATTCCATGAAAATGGTTTGGCATTATCACAGCTCCATCAATTTCTATCCTGGGAAAATGTATTGGTAAATAATTCCAAATTTCCTCAACAATTTTTCCATACTGGTTAATGTGATTTAAACCTTCATTTATTTTACCTAACAAACATTTTTTATCCTGTACACAAATAGTAATAAAGTATGCTCCTGCTTGATTATAATCGTAATATTTCAGACGAATAGAACGACGATGATGAATTTCTGGATTGTAATTTTTGGAAGTCATTATAGATTGTAATATTTAATGGTAGGGGTTTGGTTTCCAAACCCAAATAGATTGTCATATTTTATGGTAGGAGTTTGGTTTCCAAACCCAAATAAATTGTCATATTTTATGGTAGGAGTTTGGTTTCCAAACCCGCTACATTTATCGGATTATACATTAATTTTTGTGTTGGGTTTAGGTTGCAATATTTTATGGTAGGGGTTTGGTCTCCAAACCCGCTACATTTATCGGATTATACATTAATTTTTGTGTTGGATTATTGTATGGTTTTAATATTTTGGGGAGGATTTGCAGAAGGGTTGGAAGAGGGTTTGGAGACCAAACCCCTACGGTGGTAAAATCAATAAATCAATCAATAATAAATACTATGGTTTTGAGGTTTTGGGAATGGTATGAAGAGGGTTTGGAGACCAAACCCCTACGGTGGTAAAATCAATAAATCAATAATCAACAATAAATACTATGAATCTGGATTTTGAACGTATTCGCGACTATTTATATAATTTTCAATTTCAAAAAGTTTTTATCGAAGAATTAGGTTGGGAACAACCATCTAATACTAAAAAAAATTATCTCGATATCGACGATAAAATTTATTACTATCAAAGAATAGCTGAAGCTGCTAAAGTTGCTATCTTTGAAGTAACTTCTGAAACTGGGGAAATTCCTGAAGGTAAAATTCGTAAAGCTATACATCAAGAAATTGAACAACGGGTGGCTGAAAATTTATTAATTTTTCTGGATGCTGAGAAAACTCGCAGTCTTTGGTATTGGGTAAAACGTGATGATAATAAACGTTTTGTTAGAGACCATTTATATGTTAAAGGTCAACCAGGGGATTTATTTTTAAGTAAATTAGGTTCTCTGGTTATTGATATTATCGAATTTGAAACAGAGTCAATTTCTGTGGTTGAAATTGCTCAAAAATTGCAACGGGGTTTTGATGTTGAACGGGTTACGAAAAAGTTTTATCAGGAATTTCAAGACCAACATTCGGAGTTTCTCAAGTTTATTCAAGGCATAGATAATTTATCTGAGCGTCGTTGGTATACTNCTGTGGTTGAAATTGCTCAAAAATTGCAACGGGGTTTTGATGTTGAACGGGTTACGAAAAAGTTTTATCAGGAATTTCAAGACCAACATTCGGAGTTTCTCAAGTTTATTCAAGGCATAGATAATTTATCTGAGCGTCGTTGGTATACTTCGGTTTTGTTGAACCGTTTAATGTTTGTTTATTTTTTGCAGCGGAAAGGATTTATTGATGGGAAAAATTTAGATTATTTACAGGAGAAATTAACGGCAAGTAAGCAACGGGGTGAAAATCAATATTATCATTTTCTCCAAAGTTTATTTTTTGAGGGTTTTGCTAAATTAGAATCTGAACGAGATGAGGCGATAAAAGAATTAATAGGTGAGGTAAAATATCTGAATGGTGGATTATTTCTCAAACATTCCATTGAGGAAAAATATGACAATATTTCTATTGCTGATACAGCTTTTATTCAAGTATTAGATTTATTTTCTCGTTACTCTTGGAATTTGAATGATACTCCTGAAGGAAAAGATGATGAAATTAACCCCGATGTGTTGGGATATATTTTTGAGAAATATATTAACCAAAAAGAATTTGGTGCTTATTATACTTGTACGGAAATTACAGAATATTTGTGTGATAGAACTATTAATAAATTAATTTTAGATAGGATAAATAATCTGGCAAATACCAGGTTTAGGGAAATCAATGAATTGCTGATTAAATTAGATGCTCAACTCTGTCATTATCTGGTTGAAGATATTCTCCCTAATCTAACTTTATTAGACCCTGCTTGTGGTTCGGGAGCTTTTCTGGTGGCTGCTATGAAAAGTTTAATTTCTATTTATACTGCTGTTATTGGTACGATTAAATTAAATGGAGATAGAAGGTTAAAAAAGTGGTTAAAAGAGAAAGAAAGTTCTCATCCTTCTTTGGCTTNCAACTCTGTCATTATCTGGTTGAAGATATTCTCCCTAATCTAACTTTATTAGACCCTGCTTGTGGTTCGGGAGCTTTTCTGGTGGCTGCTATGAAAAGTTTAATTTCTATTTATACTGCTGTTATTGGTACGATTAAATTAAATGGAGATAGAAGGTTAAAAAAGTGGTTAAAAGAGAAAGAAAGTTCTCATCCTTCTTTGGCTTATTTTGTGAAAAAGCGGATTATTACTGATAATCTTTTTGGGGTGGATATTATGGAGGAGGCAACCGAAATTGCTAAGTTACGATTATTTTTGGCTTTGGTTTCTTCCGCTCAGTCGGAGGCAGAATTAGAACCTTTACCTAATATTGATTTTAATATTATGATGGGTAATTCTTTGATTGGTTTAATTCGGGTAAATGAGGAAAGTTTTGAGAATGTTGGAGAGTAGAAACAAGGGAATTTATTACAAAAGTTAGTGGCGGGTGATTATCAGAAAATTCTAGAGAAGAAAAATCAGAGTATTCGTATGTATAAAGAACACGCTTTTCAGTCTGGGGAAATTGAGGGAACAGACCAAAATACTCGTCTGCTAAATTTGAGGAATTATATTGAAAAGTTGCGTAAAGGATCTTATGGTAAGTTGAATCAATTATTGTTGGATGAGTTTGGTAGTTTGAAGAT
>NZ_LGSU01001172.1 GCF_002260545.1 Hydrocoleum sp. CS-953
ACTTAAATCCGTATTTGAAGATTTATTTTTATAAATACTTTCTTAGGATAGCAAAGATTTTTTTTGAATCAAAATAAATAGTTTTCTAGTAGCAAAAATTATCTCCTATCTTCTCCCCTCTATCTTAAATCTTAATCCACCCAAAATATTATCAGCTTAATTTGCACATAGAGCTAGCAGAGCCAAAGATTTTCATCATATTTCTCTCAGACTAAAATATTAAGGATAAATCAAATTATTATGGCTTTACACGCAGAATTACATAGACATTTAGGAGGCTCCGTAGTTCCTAGAGTTTTATGGAGATATTTCCAACGTCAAAACCAGGAACTAGCAACTCGTTTTCCCGAATATCAACAATTTGAAGAATTTTATACTAAACCACGGAACACTTTAGATGAATATTTAGAACTACATACTTTAGTAGAACACGTTCAAACTATTGAGACATTACCATACTTTATTTATCGCTTAATTCGGGGTGCTTATACCTTTGAAAATTTAGCTTATTTAGAGTTACGTTATACACCTTACTTGAGAACTCCAGACAATTTATCTCAGTCTCAACGTATAGATTTAATGTCAGAAATAGTTGCAACTGTAGGTAAGGCAACTCAACAAAATGAGTATCCAATTGTTACCAGCCAAATTTTATGTACTCACACTCGTTTGCCCAATGAAGTAAATCAAGCAATTGTGGATTTAGCAGTGCAAATCCCAGAATATGTGTGTGCTATAGATGTAGCAGGAGGAGATAATAATTATAAAGAACGCATTGATGAGTTTATTAAACTCTATAAATATGCTCGTGAACAAGGAGTAAAAACTACTGGACATCTTTATGAAACTCCTAATGGTTGTCATCCAGAATTATTACCTTATTTAATGCGAATTGGTCATGGAATTCAAATACCTTTAAAATATCCAGAATTATTAAAAGAAGTAGCAAACCGGGGGCAATGTTTAGAAGTTTGTCCTACGACTTATTTCAAAACAGGTACTATGGATAATATGAGTCAATTGAAGACAGTATTTGATAAATGTTTTGATGCTGGAGTAGATATTGCTATTTGTACAGATAATGCTGGTTTACATAATGTACGTTTGCCATTTGAATATGAGAATTTATTGACATTTGATGTGATTGATTTTCGACAATTACAAGCTTGTCAAGATGCAGCTTTTCGTCATGCTTTTGCTTGGCCTCATGGTAAACGACCAGAAGAAATGTTAACAGGATTATTACAACCAGAACCTTTGGTTGCAGGAGTCTTCAATAATTAATAATTAACAATTAATAATTAATAATTACCTCTCCTTAAAATAGTAGCAGTAGGGTGCGTTAGTGAAGCGTAACGCACCGAAAAAGTAGGAATAGAGTAGAGTAGGTCCAGTAGGGTGCGTTAGGCGCTGACTACAAATTACAGTCAAACTGTTAAACATTACCCCAGCGCCGTAACGCACCGTTGAGTAGTAGACCGACACAACTAAAATGGTGCGTTACGACCGATTGCTAAATCTCTTTCATAGTCTAGATTTTAGCTGTCTAACGCACCCTACAAATTTTACTGTTTTTTTTATAACTGAACAAGACCACAGTGAAACAGTCTAGTAGTAGACTGACACACCTTTTAAATGGTGCAATAAATGTAGGTTGGTTTGAGAAACAAAACCCAACAACAGTCCTTCTCCCCTACTCCCTTACTCCCCCACTCCCCTACTCCCTAATGCACAGTTTTAGCTGTGTCGGTCCAGTAGGGTGCGTTACGCTTCGCTAACGCACCAAAAAAGTTGGCATAGGCGGTACTGGACTACTCAAAAATGGTGCGTTACGACGGAAAGCTAAATGCCTTCCACAGTCTAGATTTTAGCTGTCTAACGCACCCTACAAAACTCAACAAGACCACAGATTTAGACCTTGAGACTTAATCTAATTTAACAATTAAAGTTAAGATTTATTCGGTTTTCTCGACGTTTCATAAAGGGCGTTATTAGTATGTAGTATATACGTCTCATAAAAAGGAAGGGTTAAGTTATGAAACCTATGATTTGGCATCCTGAACCGAATGACGAAAAAGTGAATCAGTACCTTGATAGCAGCAATAAAGAACCGTGGTTAGCTTTCTTGGCAATTGGAGTGATAATTGTTTGTGTTTCTACACTCTTGATTTTGTTAGGAACTGTTTAAGTGCGGGAGTTTCTGCTGTGATAGTCGTGGGAGTTGTTAGTCAACCGTTGTCATTAAAATACTTTAAAAATCGAATTTAATATTAGAGGATCTGCCTCTTGACTCCTCCGAAGGAGCTAAGACTGACAGAGTATCTGCCTTTTGCAGAGAAACTCATTTTTTCAGAAGAGCTGGCTCTTTGTTAAATTAATGGGAATTCAACAAAATCAAATGAACCTGCCCCCATTCCACCGGACGCGGGGCGGGTTTATTTAACTAACGTCTTGATCTGAATGTTTTTGGCTGAACCCGCCCCTACAAATCGCACTGATAACTGATAACTGATAACTGATAACTGAAAAACCCGCCCCTACAAATCGCACTGATAACTGATAACTGATAAAAACCCGCTCCTACAAATTTTTTAACGGACGTAGGGGCGGGTTCCGCCTAGTGTGTTAATGGGAAGTCAAGAAAATGAAATAAACCCGCCCCCAGGTATCAATACCACCGGACGCGGGGCGGGCGATCGATAAATCAATCAGTTTTAACAATATTCCTAGTGAAACCCGCCCCTACGATTTTACATACGTTAATCATGTAGGGGCGGGTTCCCCCGTTAAGTTAATGGGAAGTCAAGAAAATGAAATAAACCCGCCCCCATCCCACGTTTAATCATTAAATCAATAAGGATGATTGGATTACCCGCAGGTTGAAGGGGGGCGGGTTTTGGTGAATTAATATCATGTCTCAAAATTTTTGATGAAACCCGCCCGTACAATTTTCTTCTCCCGAAACCAATTAACAGCATCCTGAAGCGCGACTCTAATTGAAGACTGAGGCAAACCTAATTCTTTCACCGCCTTAGCAGCATCATAAAACATCTTTTGTTGAGACATCCGCACCCCATCCAAAGGAACAGAAGGTTGTTTTCCCAAAGGTGCCAGAATTTTTTCATCAACCCACGCCACAGTTAAAGGCAACCATACCGGAATAGTTTGTCTCGGAGCAGGTAAACCTGTAACTTCCTCCAATAGATCGAGTAATTCCTTCAGTGTCAAATTTTGATTACCTAAAATATAGCGATCGCCACTTTTGCCTTTTTCCAAAGCCAACAAATGACCCCATGCCACATCCCGAACATCTATAATATTTAAACCAGTATCGACATAAGCAGGCATTTGCCGACGCAAAAATCGGACTATAATATCACCAGTCGGAGTAGGTTTAATATCCCAAGCACCAACAGGAGCAGTAGGATTAACAATTACCACATCTTGACCAAGATCAAACGCCCTCACTGCCTCTTGTTCCGCCAAAAACTTAGACTTTTTATAATCTCCCACCAACTTCTCCACTGGAGACTGATGGGTTTCATCAACAACTTTCCCAGAAACTCCCACCCCAATAGCAGCAACAGAACTTGTATAAACCGTCCGCTCAATTTTTGCCCGTCGCGCTGCTGCCAAAACATTGCGCGTACCCAAAACATTATTTTTGTAAACTAACTCTCTATCTTTTTGCCACAAAGAATAATGAGCAGCAACATGAAATAAAACTTGACATCCCTGCATTAACTCGGACAAGTGAGAGTCATTTAAGTCTCCCACTACCAATTCTACATCCAAATTTTGGAGGTTATCAAGACGACTTGTGGAGCGAACGAGCGATCGTACAGCATAACCCTGCTGAAGTAACAACCGCACCAAATTCGCCCCAATAAAACCACTTGCACCAGTAACAAAAGCTTTCATTATCAAATCAAAAAGTAGGNTCCCTGCATTAACTCGGACAAGTGAGAGTCATTTAAGTCTCCCACTACCAATTCTACATCCAAATTTTGGAGGTTATCAAGACGACTTGTGGAGCGAACGAGCGATCGTACAGCATAACCCTGCTGAAGTAACAACCGCACCAAATTCGCCCCAATAAAACCACTTGCACCAGTAACAAAAGCTTTCATTATCAAATCAAAAAGTAGGAGAGAAATCGGGTTTTTTATGATATATAATTCGGATAATTGCTATAACCAAGTCATTGCGACTGTAACGGAGTGAAAGGTTTGCGGAGCATTCCGGCACGGATAGCAATCTCAAGAGTAGCAAGAGATTGCTTCCTATAGTTACAATGACAACTTTTCAGCCAGATTATATATAACACAAACCTGGTTTCTACAAAAGTTGTCAATTTCTAAAATCCAGCAGCATCTACAATGACGCTATCGCAAGACCTTCCACTTGTTGGCACCAAAACATCCGCCAACTTTTCCCCAACTAGAGGTCTGCGCATTTTAATTTGCAGTTCACTAATTAACCCATTCTTACATCTAATCTTCACACTTTCGCCTGCACCTTCTCCAAAAGAATTGTCAAAAGCTGTTTCAATTTGAGACTGAGTAATTCTTTTACCAATATTTGCTTCAAATAAATCTTGTACTTCCGAAGTATTTACTTCATTCAATAAATCTAGCGCAATATCATAATAAGTATCTTCATCTCGCCCATCACAAGTACCATGTTTAATCCACTCGTGACGATGTAGATAAGACTGCTTACTAGGCATTACTTTTGCTAATTCAGAGGTAGTCTCTCGATCCAAATTTAGGGGTGGTAAATCATCCCATTCTCTCTGCTTATCATCATTTATATCCTCATAAGAAACTCCACAATAGTCAAGTCTGTCAGGCCACAAACCATGTAAAGTAAAGTTAGTCGCATCATAGCGATCTGCAGTCTGGGAAATACATTCAGGTCTGTATTGCATTGTTTGACAGAAACTGGGTTGCCAACTAATAGCAAATAAATATTTCTCTGCACAACCTTCATCAGGACAACTTGTTACAGTCTTGTTTTCTTCTGTTTTACTTATTTTTTCATCCCTAATTTCCCCACTAGGATTAAATTGACCACACTTTTTGTTTACCCACTTACTTTTTCCATCTACTTTTATATAAAAATAGTCTCCAGATTCTTTATTTAGTCCTAAAACTTGGTAAACTTTTCCTGGTTCAAGAGTGACAGGTTCAGTTTTCTTTTTGAAACTTGTGTAAGCTTCACAACTATTGATTGTGAAATCCCCACTAACATTATATAAGGCGAAAGCTGGGTTTTGTCCAAGTAGGAAAAAACATAACAAGAATGTGATGATTAATCTCACGATATCTCCTTTTTTGTTGTTGTACAACTACTGCGGGTATTATTTCATTATAAATTAAATTTACCACGACCTGTTCATATTAAACAAGGAAGTAGTAGTGCGGTGTCAAGCCTTAAATGTTACTTTAGAAAAATGCTAGGATGCTAATTTTTCAAAGCTTGACATCAAAGATATATTCCACTATTTTAAGCAAAATTGTAGGGTGTGTTATACGGCTTAAATTCATACTATGAAAGGAATTTAGTAATCCGTCGTAACGTACCATTGAATATGTGTAAACCTACTACTACCAGACTGGTATAGACGGTGCGTTACATTTCATTAACGCACCCTACCAGACTTCTCCTCTACTCCCCTACTCCCTACTCCCTAAAATAGACAAAGACTTATCAACAGAAACCAAAGTATTTGCACAAATTACCCCAGAAGCAGCAACCGCTGGTACTCCAATACCTGGCATTGTACTATCTCCCACCCGATATAAACCAGAAATAGGAGTTTGAGGTCCGGGAAAACTACCTTTACCAGCAGCAATAGCAGGTCCGTAAGTACCCTGATAACGACGCAAAAAGCGAGCATGAGTCAGAGGTGTACCAATTAATTCTAAAGTTATACGTTGGCGAATATCGGGAATTACCTTTTCTAAAGCAAGAAACAAAGATTCTGCTTTTTCCCGTTTCCGTTGCGGATAAGATTCATCTTTTTGCCAACTGGAAAAAGATTCCAAAGTATAAGCATGAACCACATGATGACCGGGAGGTGCTAAAGTAGAATCCCAAACGGAAGGAATAGAAATCATACAAGTATTGCCAGGAGTTGAAATATCAACATCTCCATCATGAACAACTACATGATGTCCGGTTAAACCTTCTAAACCATCAGCACGAATACCTAAATGTAAGTGCATAAAACTTTCTACCGCAGGAGTTGCCAAAGCAGGTTCACGGAAAGAAGGGGGTAAATCTTCAGGTCTCAACAAATTAGTATAGGTATCCCAAATCGTAGCATTGGAGATAACAATATTAGCCCTAATAATTTTATCTCCTCGTAAACGAACTCCTACAGCTTTACCAGATTCTATTAATATTTCTTCTACATGAGCATTCAAACGTAATTCACCACCCCAACGTTCTAAACCTCTAACCAAAGCATCAACTATTGCCGCACTACCACCAATAGGATATTCAATCACTGAATTAGAACGTTCTCCAAACATAAACGCCACCTCTGGAGCAACAGTACCATCAGCTTTCAACCCAGACAGAAGAAAACATTCCAAATCAATTAAACGGCGCACCCAAGGGTCTTTTACCCATTTATCCACGATTTGTCCAACGGAACCCCCTATATCCCCCAGGGAAGGCAACATCTTCAGTAAGGATAGTCCATATTTTCCCAATAAAATTGGTATTAACCAAAAATCAGCCCTTAAAGCTATAGGTGGAACTTCTTTCAGGCCAGCATACAATTGTAAAAGATTATCTTGAAAAAGTTTTAATTCTTTAGCTCCTTGAGTCGTAAATTTAGCAACAGCTTCTAGGTAAGATGACTCATTAGCATAAACTGGCAAACTACCTTCAGGAAAATGATAATGTCCCAGAGGGTCATAAACAACTGTCTCAATAGATTCGCCTAAAATGCTGAGGACTTTTTGTAAAGGATTAAGACTATGAGGGTCAGCCAACCCACAATAAAAAGATGGACCAGAATCAAAATGGAAACCTTGACGTGAGAAAGAGTGAGNCTTCTAGGTAAGATGACTCATTAGCATAAACTGGCAAACTACCTTCAGGAAAATGATAATGTCCCAGAGGGTCATAAACAACTGTCTCAATAGATTCGCCTAAAATGCTGAGGACTTTTTGTAAAGGATTAAGACTATGAGGGTCAGCCAACCCACAATAAAAAGATGGACCAGAATCAAAATGGAAACCTTGACGTGAGAAAGAGTGAGCTGCCCCTCCAGGAATACTATGGCTTTCACAAATTACTACCTTTTTGCCATAGTAGGCGAGCATTGCTCCAGCAACTAAGCCTCCTATGCCACTACCAATTACAATCACATCTAGATTTTCTGCTACCATATAAATTTATTTTTGACAATAGTATTTACAGTTATTATTGTTATAGCAGTCGAAGCAAAGGTTAGGATATTTATTAATCCTGTTTGCGCAGCATTCCGTAGGAAAACTCTTTAATATTATGCTGT